>JBCDIR010000176.1:0-6050 GCA_038748735.1 Bacteroidota bacterium
CGTTTAGCACTTACACCAGCGGGCAAGTGTATTTCTTGTTTGACCAAGAAACGGCCTTCCCCATTGACCGCATTCGGACTACGGCTTTCCAGCAAACCAGCTTACCCAAGTTTGGACAACGCTATGGCTATACCGACATCAACGATTACGACGTGCTCATCCTACCCGGCGGTCGACGCTTGGACCAGCTTTTCTGGCAAGAACAGCGGCGCGAAATCCTGGCCTGGTTGGAACGTGGCGGTACCATCATTGCGTTGGAAAGCGCGGCAGAATTTTTCACCAAAAGTGGCAAGTTTGGCAACCTCAACCTAGTCAAAAGTCCGCAAGACACCAGTGATACCGCCAAGTACCTCCAGTACGGCGACCGCGAAACGTACCGGGGACTTCGACGTATTCCGGGTTCGGCCCTGCGCGGAGAGGTAGACGTAACACACCCGCTTGCCTTTGGCGTAAAGCCGGAGGTCTACCCCCTCAAACTAACGACCGCAGCCCTGGAACCCAGCACCCGTCTCGAATCCGTCGGAACCTACCACCGACAAGGCACCGAATTGCTGACGGCGGGCTACGCCTCTACGGAGAACCTTAACCGCCTGGCGGGCAAAACGTTCGCGGGCGTCCAACGCTTCGGCGACGGCGCGGTCGTCTACTTAGTAGACAATCCGCACTACCGCATGTTCTGGCGCAGCACGAGCCGGATGGTGCAAAATGCGGCCTTTATAGTGCCTAATTTTTAGAAATAACCCGGGGCCTCCCCGCTCGGCTTGACGGAGCCGAGCGGGGCACTATGCTACGGGGCTCGCTCTTCGCTCGGCTGCGCCCTGCGGGACGCATCTTAACACCCCTGCGCAGCGTTAGGCCAAAGCTGTCCGCAGCCCCATCCCAACGCGTACGGAACTTTGCGCACAAAATGACACGCATGAACCAAAAGGAGGCAAATACGGAAACTAAGAACTTCGGTGCCCTCATCGACCGAACGTTAAAGTTGATTAAGCAGCGGTATCTGCAAGTGTTTCGAGAGATCAGCGCAGACCTCACCACGGAACAGTGGGTACTACTGGACAAGCTAGCCGAACGGGACGGCGTAACTCAGACGGAACTGGCCAGTGGCAGCTTCAAAAATGCCCCCACCGTTTCCCGCATCATTGAGCTGATGATGAAGAAGGAACTCGTCACCAAAGCACAGGGTACCGAAGACAAACGGCAGTACATCATTACGTTGAGTACCAAAGGAAAGGATTTGCACGCGCACGTCCTGCCGCACGTCCACCGACTCCGCCGCCAGGGCTGGAATCACTTATCCGAAGGGGATTACGAGCAATTTGTACGGATCATGCGGCAGTTGGAGGAGAATTTTAGCTAGACTAAAAATTATTCTTTTAGTTCCCAGACCCACTCCCCCGTCTGGTCAAAGTAGCCGATCTTATCGCCCTGCTCGACGCGAAAGAGGCCTTCGCCCGCGTAAGATATGAATTCGTAATGCGGTTGTACAATAAGTTCACCCGCTAGATTGCTGAGACCATTGTAGCCTTCAATTTTCACCTTAGCGTAGCCATTCTCAAAGCGCTCGATATGGTCGTATTTGGGAGGGATGATTTCGATGCCTTTTTGGTTGATAATACCCCACTTCCCGTCAATTTGCACCACTGCCACCCCGTGACGGAAAGCCGTAGCGCGGTCGTAGTAGCCGTCGTAGAGGCTGGTTTCTTCGGTGATGTAATAGAAGCGGTAGTTGGCATCGCGCATGAGGCCGCGGCCTTCCTGGAAGTCGAGTAAGCGATCCAAACTGGGTTCGATGATGAGTTGCCCGTCGCGGTCGACGATACCCGCATTGGTGATGCCTTGATAGACGACGGCCCGGCCACCGCTAAAGTCCTGGCAGCGCGAATAAGCACAGGGGACGATCAGCTCGCCGCTGCGGTCGATGTAGCCACATTTACTGCTGCTTTGCACCATGGCCCGGCCCTCGTAGAAGTCACCGGCCTTGGTGTATTTCGTTGGAATGGCCAAACGCCCCTTCGTATCCAAAAAGCCTACGCCGTGCCGATCCTTAGCGCGAGCTAGCCCTTCCCGGAAAGGCTCAATGGCGCGAAATTCGGTATGGGTCAGCAATTCCCCAGCTAGGTTGATGAGGCCGAAACGCGTCTGTTCTTTAGCAAAACGTACGATGGCTAAACCGTGCTCGTCAAAGCCCTCAATACTTGTATATTTTGGTTTGAGTACGAAGCTACCGTCCGGTCGAATCAGGCCGTGCAGATTACCTTCCACTACCCGCGCTACGCCACGGTCAAAGTTATACGCTTGCGCAAAACGGGGCGGAATGATATAGCGTTGTTCTTCGTTGAGATAACCCACGCCCGCCGTCGTTTCCACCCAGGCTAGACCTTGCTGAAAGTCTCCTGCTGCTTCAAACGCGAAGGGTAAGACGGTATCGCCATTTTTATCAATAAAACCCCAGGAGCGACCCAGTTTGGCCGAAGCCTTCCCTTCGCTAAAGTTGTTGACCGCCGCAAAGCGGCAAGGAATCACCTCGCGGCCATTACGGTCCACAAAACCCCACAAATCATTGCGTTTGACGGCCAAACGCCCGTCCGAAAAGGAGCCTATTTCTTCGTAAATCGCACTGACCGTCAGTTGGCCGAGTGTATCAATCAGGCCGTATTTAGGTTCTTCCAAATAAACCCGAACCATGCGATTACCCGTGTTTTCGAGGAACTCAATCTGGTCGTAACGGCAGGGAATCAACTCGCGGCCCGTCGGACTGACCATCCCCCATTTTGCGGCACAGTTGACCAAGCCGGTCTCGTTGACCATGTCATAAACGAAGGTGTACTGCGGCTTGACCTGTACGCGCCCGAGGGTATCGATATACCCCCACTCGCACTCTTCGCACGTTAACGAAGCATTGAGCTGAAACAACTGATCGTACTGCGTATAGTCGAGTAAGTAATTGGGCGAGAGGAAGTCCGCTTGGTAGTCCGTTAGTTTCATCAACGGGTGCTGCGGGGAACGACTGCCCGATAGTTTACCCGCAAAGCTGACCCGGGCCAGTCCGTCGCAAAAGGGGCCGATGTAAGTAATGTCTTGGCGTACCACGCGCCCCAGTTCGTCGATCAAGCCGTGGCGACCGTTGGAGAAGACGACGCGGGCTAGCGGGCTGCCCTGTGCGAAGTCTTCGAGACGCACGTCTAAAAAGTCGACTTCGGTTACCAAAATTCCGAGGTCATTGAGCACCAGCCCCAGAATAACGTCGTAGCGAAAAGTCGTACGTTCAAAATCGTAATCGTTGGCTTTATTGATGCCCACTACCGTATAACCCAGTGCTTTGTCTACTTTGATAAAATCAAAAGTCGGCTCAATTTGTACGTCCCCCGTACTCGTACTGCGAAGCCCCCAGCGGTCCGTTTGGGGTTGAAAAAACCACTCAAATTGCGCCAGCTCGTAGACCACTTTCTCCGCTTCGGTGGTGGTTTCCTCCGTTAGTAGACCGGGACCGCCAATTTTAATGGCGAAGTGCTGATTGAACTGGTCATTACCCAATAATTTGCCGTTGGCGTCAAAGCGATAGATGGTCAGTTGTTCTTTGCCCGCTGCGTCCGTTTGGTAAGCTTGGGCTTGGCCCGCACTGAGACTAATTTTGGCGTACTTTGGTGGCACCAACACTTCTCCGCCTGCGTTCAATAGACCGTACCGATTATTTTGTTTGACCATACAAACTGCGCCTTGCATGGGGGAAATGTACTGGTAGGCCAGTGGAATCAGTGGCTCATTTTCGCGGTTGACTACGCCCCAGCTATTGTCAAAATTGACCCGAAAGTGCCCAGAACCGTAAGGTTGAATTTCTTGGTACAAAGGCGGTAATATCTCTAGCCCGCAAGCGTCGATGATACCTAAGCGTTCGTTCTTTTCTACGACTAAATAGTCCTTGGACAGCACGTAATAATCCGAATAACGCTGTTGCGGTAATAGGCGCTGACAGTGTACAGAATACAGGAAGACGTCCTGATCGGCAAAGAGTTTGTAATAGCCATTCTCTAGTTCCCGAAAGGACTCATATTCCAGACCAAGGACCGCTGTCCCGGCGGTAGTCACCGCTCCCCAGCGCCTTCCGACACGGTAAAAAACGAGTTGTCGTTCGGTGAGGCGCACTTCGGCTGCTTTGGGTGCTAATACCAACTGCCCAGTAGTAGACATTAGACCGATTTTATTGCCTACCCGCAGTTGGAAATAGTCATCCGTTTTAGCTTCTAAGTGATCGTATACAGGCTGCGCGAGTACCTGCCCGGCGGCGTTCACGATTCCCCACTTGCGGTTGACCTGATAGGCTAAAAAACCCGCTCGCAGTACGCGTACTCGGTCGTACCCCTTGTTGATAACCGTCTGTCCATCGAGGTTAATCACGCGCCAGTCCGTCCCTTCCATTACGGCGACGAGTTCGACATCTAAAACTTTGATATCGTCGAAGCGAGCCAGGATGGCTTCTGTCCCGTCGGGTGCGAGCAGGCCAACTTGTCCATTTTTCTGCATGACGGCGTGACCGAAGTGCTTGAACTCCCCGATCGCATCGTATACGGCGGGTTGGACCAATTGGCCGTTGGTGTCAATGAGTCCCCATTTTTTGTCAATCTTGACGGGGAAGAACTGCTGGGCCGCTAATGTTGTACAACAACACCAGGCTATTAGTAGGAAATATTTGCGAAAAACTCTCTGCTGCATTGGGGTTAAAAAAGTCTGACAAATTTGGACAGAGTATAAACGATCTAAGTCCGACGAAATTATCTAATTTTCGCCGTTCGATCCATATACATATCGTTTGATTTATGGAATGGTCTTAAATATTGGTCAGGTGTCAAGAAATATGCGTACAATTACTAATTCGAAGGTACGGTAGATGTTAGCCCGCGCTCAATCACATTTTTAACTAATTGTTGCCAAACATCACAGGTGGACAATGCTCGGACAGAGGAAATGGATGAAGAATTGAACAAAAAATTTCCTTGGGCAAACTCTTTTATTACTAAATGCGCGGGTCCTGATGTATTCTCCCCGATAGCTAAAAGCTGAAAACCTTCGCTGAATGGTCCCAACTTATCGGTTTCAACGCCGCTAATTACACCATCACCAAAGCTATCTCCGTACTCAACATCTGTTCCCTTGAACACCCAGTGATGGGGTCGGACCACACGAAAGGAAGCAAGCGGTAACTCATAACCAGAATCAGAATAATAAGTACCTGTAATCGGCTCTACGGCAGAGCGATCGGTGCGCTGTTCGATGACTTTCAAAGATTGCCCCTTGACCATTTCTACTTCCCGGTATATATTATTGCCACTCAAAAACAATACATTGATTCCCTGAGCAATCAATTGTTTCAGCATCCCCATCCCCTCGTAAGACCAGTACTCACTATGGTTATGAAAAATGACTACTTTAGCATTCGAAAGTCCAATACCTTTTTCAAAATCATAATCGGCAATGACATCGTATTTCCAATTATGCTTTTCTAAATACTCCATCAAGTATAGGTCAGAACTTATCTTACCGTTTATCTTTTCCAGATGCCCGGTAGGTTCTTCTTTGGAAATGGGATGCAAAAATGGCCGACGTTGGGGTAAATACGTGTAAGGAGCCAAACGGGTAGTAGCAGAAATGTGGCTCAACCAGTTGTTAAGATAGCTAACATCTAAGGGCGTTACTTTATCTTGATAGTTAGATTTCCCTCCGTAGGCATTATAAGCCTGCCAAGTGTGCGTTGGGCATACGACTACTAACTCTCGGCCCGTTACCGAACGCACTAGCAGTGGACTCTGCCATTGATGTTTGGCGGGCTGCTGAGCCGATAAGCTCAGAAGGTAGAAACCCGGATTCAGATGTGTCGTAGGAATAGCTCTTGAAGGGGACCAAAGACACCCTTGCTTGAGGCTATAGCTATTGGACTGCCGACTAGTCGTTCCCTTTACCTGAAGAATAGTTTCAAGGGTATCTGCTCCTACTCGGTTTATACTTAGGGTGTAGTCAGTTGTCGAATGCGCAAAAACTTCGGTATCATCTCC
>JBCDIR010000177.1:0-6043 GCA_038748735.1 Bacteroidota bacterium
GGTAAAGCACGCCCACGGCCAGCCCTTCGGCTTGTCCGCGCCAGACTTCCAGTTCGGCAAAAAATTTGCTGCGCGCGTACTGACTCAGGAGCGGACCGTCCTCCCATTTAGTGTCTTCGTCGGTAGGGAACCCCTCGGGCTTGCGCCCCAGCGCAGCCACTGAACTGAGGTATAGAAAGTATTGGACACCGTGGTGGAGGGAAGCGTCGACCAGATGCCGTGTGCCGTCCCGGTTGGTACGGAATAGTACTTTTTGGTCGCCGGGTTGGAAGGATACTTTGGCTGCGCAGTGGATGACGACGGATTGCCCCGCCAGTGCGTCTTCTACGGCGAAGTAGTCGGTGATGTCCGCCGTAACCCACTGGATGTGTTTTGCTGCTTCACCCAACAGGGCCAGCGAGCTATTGGCCCGTCGCAATCCAGTCAATTGTTGGTAGCCGTTTCGCCATAGTTGGCGTACGACGTAGGAACCCACGAAACCCGTTGCGCCAGTAATCAGTATGGGGGTGTCCTTATTCACAACTGGGAGTTTGCTGGGCAGTGCTAGCACCGGGTAGCGGCGCGTCTTCCGGCGCTACTTGAGGTAGATAGTTCAAAACGGCGCGTAGACGCAGTTGTAGGAGCGTAAATACACCTACACTCGCTACGACGGTATCCGTTTCCTCCGCTAGGAACTGGTGCAGCCCGGCGGCCAAGTCTGGATGGTCTTCTACCAACTCGGTGAGTACAACGGACGGATCGGTGGCATTTTTTTCTTTCATTCCTGCTCTAACAATTGTCAAACAACGAGGGTTGTCCTACGTAGGGCGAAGGTAAGCGATAGTTCCCAGTTTTGGCACGAAATCAAAATCTGGGGCGATTACGTTAAACTCCGGTTTTGTGGAAAACTAATGAGTGGTACTTATTGCAGCTTTCGGCTTTTGGTCGTATGTTGTGTTGCTGTAAATTAAGCTAATAGATGCCGGAATACTGTCACCTACATTGCCACACACAATACTCGTTATTGGACGGTGCTGCCCAGATTGGGAGCATGATGGACAAAGCGGCTGCCGACGGGCAAAAGGGCGTAGCGCTGACAGATCACGGGAACATGTTTGGGGCGTTTAAATTCGTGGCCGAAGCCGAGAAGCGCAACCTCAAACCCATCATTGGCTGTGAGTTTTACTTGGTCAAAGATCGGCACCACAAGACCTTTTCTCGGGCGAAGGGCGAGCGCGATAAGCGCTACCACCAACTCATGCTGGCCAAAAACCAAAAGGGCTACGAAAACCTAAGTAAGCTATGTTCACTCGGTTTCATTGAGGGCTTGTACAGCAAGTTTCCTCGGATCGATAAGGAGCTAATCAAACAACACCACGAAGGTTTGATCGTCACCTCTTGCTGTATTGGTGCCATCATTCCCCAGTTGTTTATCCAGGGCAAAGACGAGGAAGCGGAGCAGGAACTGAAGTGGTGGCTGAATCTTTTTGGCGAAGATTACTACATCGAAATTCAACGGCACCGCGGCCTGGAAAATATCGACTTGGGCAAAGACCGCGAAGGCCGTCCGATCTATTCCGGCATGAGCCAGGAAGACGTCAACCAAAAGTTGCTACAACTGGCTGCTAAGCACAACGTCAAGGTCATTTGTACCAACGATAGTCACTACGTAGAGGAAGACGACTGGGCACCGCACGATATACTGCTGTGTATCAACACCGGCAGCTTGCTGGAAGATGACAAGCGCTTCAAATTCTCCAGTTCGGACTTTTATTTCAAGACGCAGGCGCAGATGAATGGCCTGTTTACGGACGTACCTTTTGCGGTGGACAACACCATGGAAATTTACGACAAGGTAGAGAAGTTAACGCTGGCGCGTGACGTCCTCTTGCCGAATTTTCCGATGCCGCAGGAGTTCAAAACCCAGGACGACTACCTCCGTCACTTGACCTACGCTGGGGCGCAACGCCGCTACGGTACCATCACGCCGGAAATCAAAGAGCGCCTTGATTTTGAGTTGAAGGTTATTGAAAACTCCGGTTATCCGGGGTATTTCCTCATCGTACAAGACTTTACGACCAAGGCCCGCGAAATGGGCGTGAGCGTGGGTCCGGGCCGGGGTTCGGCGGCGGGTTCGGCAGTGGCCTACTGTGTGGGTATCACCAACGTAGACCCCATCAAGTACGACCTCCTGTTTGAGCGCTTCCTCAACCCCGAGCGGGTGAGCATGCCCGATATTGATATTGATTTTGACGATGAAGGTCGCCAAAAGGTGATCGACTACGTCATTGACCAGTACGGGCAAAACCAGGTAGCGCAAATTATTACCTACGGTACGATGGCCGCCAAGTCGAGCCTCCGCGACGTAGGCCGCGTAATGGATGTGCCACTCTCCGAAGTGGACCGCGTAGCGAAGACGTTTCCACAGAACCTAAAAGCCAGTCTCGCCAAAGTACTCGCCGACGGTGACATTGACCCTAAACTCAAAGGCGCACTCAATAGCGAAGAACGCGAAAAAGCCTACCAGTTCCGCGACCTCGCCGCTGGGCAGGACAACATCGGCGAGATGATCCGTACCGCGAAAAAGCTGGAAGGTTCCGTCCGCAATACGGGCATCCACGCCTGCGGAGTCGTCATCACGCCCGATGAAATCACGAAATACGTCCCCGTCACGGCGGATAAAGATAGCGGGATGCTCATCTCGCAGTTCGACAACAGCGTGGCGGAAGACGCAGGACTCCTGAAGATGGACTTCCTCGGGTTGAAAACCCTAACCATCATCAAGAACGCCGTCAAAATGGTGGCGGAAAACCACGGTGTGGCCCTCGAACCGGATGATTTCCCCCTGGATGACACCAAGACGTACGAACTCTTTCAGCGCGGCGAAACCGTCGGTATTTTCCAGTACGAGAGTGCGGGAATGCAAAAGTACATGAAGGAATTGGTGCCGAGTACGTTTGCGGACCTCATTGCGATGAACGCACTGTATCGGCCCGGCCCGTTGGAGTATATTCCTGATTTTATTGCGCGTAAGCACGGTCGCAAGCCCGTCACCTACGACTTGGAGGCGATGAAGGAATACCTGCACGAAACCTACGGCATTTGTCTAGCAGGAGATGCCCTGGTCTTTGACGCGGACACCGGAGCACAAGTGCGGATAGATGAGCTAGAGGGCCGCGTCGGTAACTTTTACGTGCAGGGGGTCGACGAAGAACTTCGTCCTCAACGCGCCAAGGTCTCCCACTGGGTATGCAACGGTGAAAAACCCGTAGTAGCGGTTCGGCTCCGTTCTGGTGCCACCATAAAAATGACCGCAGACCATAAAGTATTGACCGAAACGGGATGGCATGCTATCGGCGATTTGTCAGTAGGTAGCCATATTGCGACCCCTCGCCATTTAGCCGTATCCATGCCACAAAAGGCGGACCGAGATCGGTTGCGGGTGCTCGCTTATTTATTAGCCGATGGTGCTTTGTCGAGCTGTGGCCCGACTGCTGAGTTTGTTTCTAAAGATGATCGATTGGTCGCGGCCTATACCGAGAGTTTACGGGCTTTTCCTGATTTGTCGGTCTCTACTTTGCAACAAGTTCGGGAGGTCACGCGCGTGATGGTGGGCGGCGTTAATAAACCGACTTACCACAGCCCCAATAACTCGGTAACGTATTTACGAGAGCTAGGACTCAAAGATAAGTCGGGGGGATGTCGCTCACACGAAAAATTCATTCCGGATTTTGTCTTTGGTCTGGAAGAGGCGGATATCGCTTTCTTCTTAGCCGCTTACTGGGATTGCGATGGTTACGTGGGGGAGCGTCATGCGCACATCAAAACTATTTCGCCTTATTTGGCGCAGGGTATCCAAACGCTGCTACTCCGCCTCGGGATTCACTCCACCGTGTACGAGTCTACGTACCACAGCGAGCGTCACGCTGGAGAGATGACCGCTTTTCAAATTACGGTTTACGATTTATCGACTTTAGATCAGTATCTTTCTCAGCACCTAATTACCAAATCCATCCGGCCCGCTACGACGGCTACTTACTCTTTTAAAGATTCCCTGGATCGGAGTACTTTATTGCAAGAGCTAAAGCAAGAATGGCAGGGGTCTCAACGTGGACTAATGGCCACTACTGGTTTCAGTCGCCAGCATTTGTTACCGAGCAAAACGGAACGATTCCCGCGTATCTCGAAAGATGTGGTCAGTTGCTTATTTGAGCACTTAGATTTACCCAAGACGCGGCGGAATGCCCAAGTTCGCTGGGAGGAGATCGTCGCTATTGAGCCGGCAGGCCAAACGTTGGTGTACGACATTACAGTAGATCGTATCCATAATTTTGTCGCTAATAATATCATTGTCCACAATTGCGTGTACCAGGAGCAGGTCATGCTGCTATCGCAGAAGCTAGCGGGTTTCTCAAAAGGGGAAGCGGATATGCTACGTAAGGCGATGGGTAAGAAGAAGAAAGCGCTGTTGGACAAGATGCTGCCGGAGTTCATCCAAGGCGGCGAAGAACGCGGTCATCCCAAAGATAAACTCGAAAAAATCTGGAAAGATTGGGAAGCCTTTGCCTCCTACGCTTTCAATAAATCGCACTCGACCTGCTATGCTTTTGTAGCCTTTCAGACGGCTTACCTCAAGGCGCATTACCCGGCGGAATTCATGGCGGCGGTACTGACCAACTCGAAGAGTGATATTTCTAAAATCACCTTCTTCCTCCAGGAATGTAAGCGGATGGGCCTCGACGTACTGGGGCCAGACATTAACGAATCGGTTTCGGACTTTTCGGTGAATCCGAAGGGGCAGGTGCGCTTCGGGATGTCCGCGCTGAAGGGGGTAGGCGAGGGGCCGGTGGAAGCGATCTTGAGCGAGCGCGCTGCGGGTGGACGCTACGCCGGGGTCTTCGATTTGCTGACCCGCCTGGACCAGGGGTCGATCAATAAGCGGGTACTGGAAAGCTTGGCTTTGGGCGGCGCGTTTGACTGCTTTGACGACATTCACCGGGCACAGTACTTTGCCCCTTCCGAAAAATACGATTCCTTCATTGAGCATTTGGTGAAGTTCTCTTCGGCTTACCACAGTCAGAAAATATCGGCGGCTACCTCGCTCTTCGGGGCTATCCAGGAGGAGGTAATGGTGAAAGAGCCATTGCCACCGGACTGCCGCGAGTGGAGCCTGATTGAAAAATTAGACAAAGAGAAAGAGGTCACAGGTATCTTCATTTCCGGTCACCCACTGGATGATTACCGGATGGAAATTGAGAACTTCGTCAGTTGTAAGCTCAATGAAGTCGAAAACCACAAGCACCGCTCCGTGCTCAATTTGGCGGGGTCGGTCGTGATGGCACAACACCGGATCTCCAAGAACGGTAACGGTTGGGGTATTTTCACCGTCTCTGATTTTGATGGTGAACTCGAGTTTCGGCTCTTCGGGGAAGACTACCAGCGATTCAAGCACCTGCTAGAACCCGGCAAAGCCCTATTTCTCAAAGCGGGTTTCCAGAAGAGTTGGCGCGATGACAGTCTGGAACTCAAAATCAAGGAAGTCAACCTGCTAGAAAGTGTCGGAGATACCATGACCAAAGGCGTCACCTTGACACTACCCATTGATCGACTATCGCCAGAATTGGTGCTGCAGCTAGAGCAATTGTGTGGCCAACACAAGGGGCCCCATCAACTACGCATGGTACTACTTGATCGGCAGAAACGCCTCAAATTAGCATTGGCCTCCAAAAATCGTAAAGTATTGGTAGACAACGATTTTGCTTTGGAATTGTCGCGCCTAGGGGTCTATTATAGGATTGATAAATGATTTTGTGAGCTGTTGTTCTGGTAGATTATTAAAGGTATGAAAAATGTCTCGCGGCTAGTATTTGGCAACTTACTGGTCCTTTCCTTCTTCTTACTATTGCTGGAGGTACTTTTTCGGTTGGTGGGCGAAGAACCCTATCGCAAAGGAGACCAAGCGGATATTGAAGTGCTGCCGAGTGGACAATACTTCCAGCCGGACACTATTTTAGGCTATCGACATATTTGTGGAGCATCACAAGTGACGTTGAAAAAAGAATAC
>JBCDIR010000178.1:0-6038 GCA_038748735.1 Bacteroidota bacterium
CACGCGCAATTTCCCGTACGGCCGTAAGGTTTTTCGTACACGTGAAGCAGTGCGCAAAGAGGCAAAAACTATGAGGGTGCTGATCAACGGGGAGTTCCAGCCGCCCCGTTAGATCGTGGCCGCGACCGCTGGGGAAACTTACTTTTTGGCTAGGCATGTTGAGGTGGTTTTTTGTGTAAGTTAAGTGATTTACAACTTTCGTGAAGCAATTACAGCAACGTATAGATCAGAGCTTGTATACCTAAGAATTCTTGTGAAAAACGAGTGATACGTCTTAACCGCAGCACTGTAGAAGGAAAGAACTATTGAATGCCATCGAGAAAGACCAAGAACGCATCCGACCGAGAAACAAAGCCATTGTCAATAATGTAAGTAGAAGCAAATAACAAGATAAAACCTACTGCCATGCCCCTGTAATAAGGCGTTGAAATCAGCAATAATGCCAATGCCGCAAGTATGATTAGACTAGGGTACACATACCTCATCAGGGCTTTTCCTGCTTTATTATCGTTGATGTGTTTGAATTTTTCTTGCTCAATGGCTTCCGTTTTCGCCTGTTCGTAAAGTGCAATACTTTTTTTAGAATGGGCAGGGCGGCTGTAGAGAATGTAGCTTCCGTAACCCACCAAAATAACGAGCAGCAAACTTAAAGGAAGGAGTGAGCCTTTGAGCAATTCATTTTGACTGCGAAATATGCTGTAAAGAACAAAGAGCAGGATTATACCTACGCCTATCATAATTCGCCCTTGGGTAACTTCTCGTTGTGCCCAAGTATTGCTGTATACTATAAAATCCATAGCTGAGTTTAAATGGTTATTAAGCAAATTTTTTGCCATCTCCGTGCGATCAATACCGCCAAGACTGCATATCCGCCCCCGTCGGCGCAATTTTGGGTAAATCCTCCTCTACCCATTTAGGAATAAACATCCGGTGATACCGCAAACGACTGATTGCATTGGGTTGCGTGGGATCGCCATTCCAGCAATGCTCGGCGCGGTCGCCGTAAGTCACTTCGCCGTCGTAGTAGGGCGTGGAGGTTTCTTCGAGGATGTCTTCGGCTAGGTAGACCGCATTGTTGAGGTAATAATTATCCATATCGCCACAGTAGATGTGGACTTTGCCTTTCAATTTGGGACCGAGCGTGGCCCAGTCGCGTTGCATGATGTAGGCCAAGTCATAATTTTCGCGCCAGTATTCGGCCACTTCAGCATTGATTTCTCCGGTGACTTTATCCCAGATGCGTTGCGGGTAACCGTCTGCCCCCACGGGGCTGTAAACCGCCTCCCAAATGTCCCACTGCTGCCCCGAGCGGCTGTTGGTACCCAATACCAATTCGCGTTGGTTCATCTCGCGCAGCGTGCTGCTCACGTTACCGAGATAGTCGCGGCGACCGGGAACCTCCGTTGTTTTATAATCACTTTCCAGAAAATAAGCATTCTTGTCTTCGTAAATATTGGTCAAGCAAAACGCCCGAAAATCAATGGGGTCCGGGCAAGCGGCGTAGCACGTACCGTACTCGTCGGGGTACAACACCTGCGCGGCCAGGGCTTCCCATCCGCCCGTCGAACCGCCGTAGAGGATCCGCGCCCAACCTTCGCCGATGCCGCGAAATTGTGCTTCAATGTGCGGAATCAACTCGTAGGTAATCGCATCGCCGTAAGGACCCAGGTTTTCCGAATTCACCGCGTAGCTATCATCATAGTACGGATTAGCGTGCTGAATTTCGATGGCTAACATACGGGGGAAATCATCGCCCGTCCACATTTTGTAAAAGTCGTACTGCTCCTGCTGCTGAATGCGGTTGTAGCAATCCAGTTGAAAACGTTCACTGTATACGCACGGCTCCGTGGTATCGGCGGGTTCGGTGCGCCAGTCGCCAAAATCGGCGGGGAAGTGACCGTGCATGATAGCCAGTGGGTATTTGACGTCCGGGTGTTCCGCCCAACCCTTGGGTAGCAGCACGTGTGCGCCCAGGTACATATCGCGTCCCCAAAACTCGGACAGTCGCTCGGAGCGAATTTTGACGTGTTTGATCCATTCGGTATCCTCCGGTGGCGTGATCGGCTCAATGGATTGGTCGAAGGCGAGCTCGTATCTGCCGTCAGATGCAATCGTCATCAAAGTCGGCGTGCTGAGGAGGTTGCCCGGTGCGCGATTCCACTGTTGACCTTCGCCGCGGTCCATGGGCAGTTTTACGGTATGGCCGTCGCTGCGAGTAAAAGTTTCGTAGCGGTGTAAGAGCAGTTGCACGCGGTATTCACCACTAGGCAAGTTACGGAGTTCCCTAATCGGATAGCCTGGCGTATCGGGCTGGAACGTGAGGGTTGTGCCCGGTTCCCAATCCTCCACATTCATCCCAAAAGCCAATTGCGTGCCCGGCCCGTCGGAGATTTGGAAGCGGGGTTCGCCTTCTTCTTCCGTAGAAAGTAGGAGGAGTAAGCGCCCGTCCACGGCTTGATCAGCCAACTCACTGGGTAGTGTGATGGTGAAATTTGGTGTAGTGGCTGGTTGTTGATTGCCGCAGGCAATGCAAAGTAAACAACAGCTTGTTATAATGCTAAGGAACGTGAAGTATCGCATAGTACACACGGTAAGTTGGTAAAGATGGGATAAATGTACACGAATTTGTTCACGTCTATCATGGTCTACCTAGGTTTTGATAATTATCAAAATCCGGGCAGATAAGATAGCAATTCGCCGAGTTTCGGTAAATTGCCACCAGAAAAGGAATAACTGCTATGACCCTCCTCATCGGCATCTGCTTGGCCCTCCTCTTTTCGGCCCTGTTTTCGGGTTCGGAAATGGCCTTCGTGTCGGCTAATAAGTTGAAGATTGAGCTGAAGAAAAACCGGGGGTCCTACCGCAGCTTGGTTCTACGGAACTGGTACGAAAAACCCGCCGATTTTATCAGTACCATGCTAGTGGGCAACAACGTTGCACTCGTCGTTTTTACCACGCTCATGGGCAGTTTACTCAGCCCCATTTTTTTGCAGTGGCTGGGTCTGCCCGAAGAAAGTATGCTGCAACTGCTGCTGCAAACGCTGTTGATCACTTTGGTCGTTTTACTCTTTGGCGAGTTCTTACCCAAAACCATTTTCCGCCTCTTTGCCGACGACGTACTCTACTTGTTGGCCATCCCACTGCGGGTTTTACAGTTTCTACTGTTCTTGCCAGCTTGGGTGATGACGGGCGCGTCGAACGCCTTTTTGCGCTTGTTTTTTAAAGCAGAACAAGTCGTTACCGAAGAAGCCTTTACCCGCCGCGACCTGGAAAATTTTGTACTTGAGTCCCGCTCGGAAGCGCACGAGGTTATTGACAAAGACCTGTTCGGCAAGGCACTCAACCTGCGGGAGGTGCGCGTACGGGAAAGCATGATTCCCCGTAACGAGATTAAGACCGTTGACGTGTCGACTACCGTTCCGGAACTCATCGAGATATTCCAAGCCACCCAGCTTTCTCGGTTACTAGTCATTGACGAAGACATCGACAACGTACTGGGTTACGTCCATCACCAACAGTTATTTGATAACCCCAAGGCCGTCCGTTCCCTAATTTTACCGCTCCCCTTTGTACCCGAAGCCATGCACGTAACGGAGCTAATGAACCGACTCATCAAGAGGAAACTCAGCATCGCCTGTGTCGTCGATGAGTTTGGCGGCGTCTCCGGTCTCATTTCGTTGGAGGACATCCTGGAAGAAATCTTCGGGGAAATCGAAGACGAACACGATAAAGACAGTTTCACCGAAGAAGTCATCGGCCCGCAGGAGTACCTCTTTTCGGGGCGTATCGAAGTGGATTACATCAACGAAAAATACGGTCTCTACATCCCGGAAGGCGATTACCACACCCTGTCGGGCTATTTGGTTACCACCACAGAGGATATTCCCATTCAAGGGGCCGTCCTAGAACTGGGTGACTACCGCTTTGAGGTCGAACTGGTTAGCAATACCCGCATCGAAACTATACGCGTAAAGGTGCTAGCCGAAGAGGATTAATCGTCTAAAATCTAGTATTTATCGAAATAGTGGGTTACCAACAATAGGTTTACGCTATATTTAAAAGTAGGAGTTATCGTTTCTCGTACATCAACCTAAACTGTATGAACTTATTTGATCGACTAGGCCGGGGCTGGAATCTCGGTATTCAGAGCTTGGAAATCATCAGCGAACACCCTAAGTTGCTACTCTTTCCCGTACTATCCGGTAGTGCGATGGTGGCTATTGTGCTCTCTTTTTTCGGTGCCTTTTTGGGCATGACGGGAGCCAATCCCGAACTTATGAACGCCTTTGGCGACAAACTAGAGCAACTGGGAGAAGTGGCCGTTTATGGTATCCTGTTTCTGTTTTACCTCATTTCTTATTTTATTGTCATCTTCTTCAACGTGGCGCTGGTGCACAATGCACGCCTCATTTTTGCGGGGGAAGCACCGAGTATTCGGGCGGGAATACAGTTCAGCTCGCAGCGAGCAGCTTCAATTTTTGCGTGGGCCGCCTTAGCCGCAACGGTAGGTTTAGTGCTGAAAGCCATTGAGGATAAACTAGGCAGCTTAGTGTCCGGATTGTTGGGCTTCGCTTGGTCATTGGCCACCTATTTTGTTGTTCCGACACTGGCCGCCGAGGACATCGGTCCGTTCGACGCCCTGCGCCGTTCTTCGAGGGTGATTCGTGAGCGTTGGGGTGAATCCATTGGTGCGGGTTTTAGTCTGGGGCTTTTCTTTTTGGTAGGTATCGTGCTAGCGATCATTATCGGTTTCGTGACGGGGCAACTGTTCCACCCGGGTATCGGGGTAGCCTTTGGAGTACTGACTTTTATGTTGACCAATATCATCAACGGTGCGGCACGGAATATCTTCCTCGCAGCGGCCTACGAGCATACGCAGGGTAATACACCCCAGCAATTTGACCACGATACGCTGGACGGGGTATTTATGCAGAAGTAAATAGACATTATGAACACAACTTATTATAGGTCTAAACTTGCTCTTTTTGGCGCTATTTACGTTAAAAAGCCCCATGCCGCGCTTAGCTTGCGTGGCGCGGTCGCCGCAGCTAAGGCTATGCCTACGTTTTTTGTCTTAATAGCACCAAAAATAGCGGCGTTTCCTCCCTACACAAATTATATTCATAACGTCTAGTATGATTCTTATAGAAGAAAAAATCATCAGCGACGCCATCGTCGAAGAACAGTTCCTTTGCAATCTGGACGCTTGTAAAGGTGCTTGCTGCTGGGAAGGCGACGCCGGCGCACCACTCGAAGCACCGGAGGTAGACGAGCTAGACCGCATCTATCCTACCGTCAAAAGCCACCTCAGCCCCGCCGGGCAGGCAGCGATTCAGCAGCAAGGCCGTTATACCTACGACGAGGAAGATGATGTTTTCCGTACGCCCCTCATCGACAATGGTCCCTGCGCCTACATGACACTGGACGCACAGGGTAAAGCTCAGTGTGGCATTGAGAAAGCGTGGCAGAAAGGCGAGGTGAGTTTCCGCAAACCTATCTCCTGTCATCTGTACCCCATCCGCATCACCGAACATCCGAGCACGGGCATGGAGGCGCTGAATTACGAGCGTTGGGACATCTGCTCGGCGGCTTGTGCCAAAGGTGCCGCCGCCCAGTTGCCCGTTTATCGCTTCGCCAAAGCGGCGCTGATTCGTAAGTACGGTACGGAATTTTATGACGCTCTAGATCAGTACGCACAACAAGAATTGACCGAATAAAAAATAAAACCTACCGTTTTCTTGCGAAATACGCACAAAAGAATATATATTTGCCATTGTAAGATGTTATAAGTTACAAATTACACACAGTCTATCCCTCCTTACATTCGTAAGCAGACTTGATGCTACTTCACCACAACAGGTGACCCATTATTCAGATTTGATTCATCCCGCTCCGGCGAGATGTTACCATAAAGATTCGCGAAATCCCCTTTTGAAGTTGGATTTTTTGGCAGCCATGATATATTGTGTCATGGCTGTTTTGATTTGGTTGCTGGCGTGACTTCTGTTTTTAAAGCTTATTGCCTCAGCGAAGTAAAC
>JBCDIR010000179.1:0-6017 GCA_038748735.1 Bacteroidota bacterium
GAAAACCTACGAAGCAAAAATAGTCTTTTTTGGGATATTTCTACAATTTGATCTAAATTTTCTCAAACTAATCCCCATCCCAGGGGTACATTCCACAATTCACTCTGAGAATAATAATCGACACCTCATCCGTGGCCGGGCCACAAGTTGCCGCATTGAACGGGGCCATCCTCGGATCGTCCGTCGTCAGGGTTAGCGTGACCATACCGACGATGGCATCCGCTGCGCTGGGGGTGTAGGTGGTGGCTACGCCAAAACGTCCAGCTCCGTCGTCGAAAGTACCGCTGCCGTTGCTGGTCCAAGTCGCGCCGAAGTCGGCTACGTCGTTGGGGGTGATCCTCGCTCCCAAGCTACTGAGGTTAACCGCTGCGGAGGTACAAATCGTCTGACCCGTTCCGGCATCGGCGGCTACGGCACAGATCACGCCCGCATCCAGATGAGGATAGTTTGTTCCCGAAAGAATAAAGCCCGAGTTATCCGACTGGCCCGTAGCGGGGTCCGCATCGGAGTTCGTGGTCTCGTCCGCGCCGGTATTGGCGGTGAAGTTGTAAAAGTTACCACCCGGTGCCGTGCTCAGATCGAAAACTGCGTAGTAATCCCCCGGGGGAAGGTCAGAGAAGGTGTAAAGCCCCATGCTATTTGTGGTCGTCGTATTCGTGTACGGATTACCTGCGGCATCCTGCGTGACAGGCGTACCGTCCGCGTTGAAGAGGGTCACCGTAACGTTTGCTAAGACGGGTTCGCCGCCGTCCTGGGTGCCGTCCATATCGGTATCAATCCAGGTGTAATTACCCAGGCTGACCGGCGCGAAAAAGCCGAAATCGAGCGTCATATTGCCGTCGGCATCTAAGTAGTCGGGGGCATTGTCTTGGTCGCTGCCCTGGGCCGTTTCGGTGGTGGTATCAGTCGGTTCGGTACCCACGTCGAGGGTAATGATTTGGGAAGTCGTCGCCCCGCCGCTAGTCGTTTGGAGGCCTTCGTCGTCGTTGTCGGTATCGTCGTCCGGGTCGGTTTCTCCCGCAAAGCCGCTGAGGGTATTGGAGGACAATGGTAAGTCTTCGAGTGCGGCTCCCGGGCCAAATTGACTAGTGGGAATTTGTACGTAATAATCGCCCGGACGTATGCCCGCAAAGAAGTAATTACCCATCGCGTTGGTGAACATCCCAGGCTGACCGTCGTCGGCATTGCCCTGGATGCCGTCGGGACCCCAAGTGTCGTCCGCCGTGCCGACGATGCCATCTGCTCCGGTGACGATGGCGGTATCGTCCGTACCGTCCGTCGCACCGTCGCCGCCGTCCATGTAGAGGACCACGAGCACGTTGGGTATACCGCTATCGGTCCCGTCTTGGACACCATTATTATCATTGTCCACAAAAACGGTCGAACCGAGCGAGACCGACCCGCAGCTCAGCCCGAGGTCGTAGCTATGATCGGCACAGCCCTGCGCATCGGTCGTCAGGGCGATAAATGGCAGGCTGCTGGCGTTGAGTATATTGGGATTGACATCCGAATCGACATTATCGTTCGTGTTGCTGTTTACGTCGTGCAGCGGGGTGATGCCGTAGATGCCCGTAGTTGTGGTGAAGTTATCGCCGCTGAACTGCGCATTGCCAAAAACGATGGTGTAATTGGTGCTAAAGCTCATGCCGGTGAAGGCGGTGGTAGCCGTTCCGTCGGGATTGACGCCCGTGGAATCGACGTTGTTTTGGTTGAAGTAATAAAAGCCGCCGTTAGCCGTAGTTGTCACGCCGACGAGTACACCGTTGCGGTCATAAAGTTGTACGTTGATACCGTCTACTCCTACTTCGTTCGCATCCTGAATACCATTCTCGTCATCGTCGCACCAGACGTAGTTACCGATTTCGAGGGGGGCAGGACCACACAGTAGCGCTAAGTCGCCAAAGCCGTTGCCTTTGGCCGTAGTGTTAGCTTGATTCTGGCTAAAGAGCTCGTAGCCTCGCTCGTAGGCTCCTGTTTCGTTGTCGTACCACTCTATCCCTCCAGAAAAAGTCTCGAATGGGTTATAAACGGTAACTGTAATGTCATTGGTGGAGGGGAGTAAGGCGAGGGCGCCCAACGTAATTTCCCCGTAGCTGTCGAAGTTGTCTTCAAAATAGAAACCGTCCCCGTTGGTATTATCTACTATCGTCCAGTTACCGGGGGCGTTGAGCTGCGCGCGCAGCAAATCACCGCCAGCCACGGGCGTTTGTTGAATAGACCCGTTGGCTTGGCGGATAAGCAACCCCATGTCTCCCCAGCGATCGCGCAAGCCGATGATGATGCTGCCATCGTTATCGAACTCAAAATCGGCCAGCATAGGCATGGGGTTGGACGTCAAATTGGAGTTGCCCTGCATGATGGGTTGGTTGTTGCCCCATACTCGCCAGGTACCCGGTACGGGATTACCAAAGGAATTGTCTACCAAATGCTCCACGTAGTTGACGTTATCGACCGAGCGGTCGTAGTTTAAGGGGAACGTAAAGACCAAGCCTGAGAAGCTACCGGTACTCGGATCAAATTCGTAAATGTAACCCGTCAACTGGGTAGGATCACCCGCAGGATTTGCGCCCGTTACCGTAGATTCGGCACTGCATATCCCTCCAACGTAGACACGGCCTTGGTGAACTTCCAGGGCCATGGGGCGAGCATCGTCGGGATTGCTACAAGGGCTGGGAATGGTAAATTGTCCCACTTGCCCAGGAGCGGGTAGCGTATTGGTAGCCGCAGCGGACGTAGGCGCAGCCACCCCTGCTCCGACGGGAATAGAGACCAATTCGCGGGTATTCATATTGACGGCGTAAAGGGTGCGTTGGTCGGCGGATAATTCGAGGTCACCGAGGGAAAGCTTACCAACGTTATTAGCATCTGCGGTTTCGTCGTAGAAGGTGGCCCCGTTGGTCCCCGTCGGCACGTGAGTGTCGGCTCCCGTGCCGTTGAAGCCGCTCAAGGTATTGAGGTCTACAAGAATACCTTCTCCGGCTACGCCCGCCGTGCGGGGCAGCTGATAAATGGCCCCCGGACTACCACTACCGTAGGCGGCTTGTATTTTGAAATAGGCGGAAGAATAGATCATTTCCTGACTGCGGTCGTAGGCTACGCCGTAAGTAGCTCCGGTGGTGCCAAAGGAGCCTTGCTCGTCGTAGACGGTGGTCTGTCCGGAAGCATTATAATCGAAGCTGATAACAGCCGGATCACCATTGTTTGCTCCGTCTAAGAGATAGCAAGGAGTGATCAGTTCGGGGGTGCTGTCACAGTAATCATTGGGATTATTCAGGCTGAAATTAAAACAGGCTGGCGCGTTAGCAAACTGAACATCCGTACCATTACTCGCTCCCGCGATGGTGGGGACGAGCCAGTCCATATTGGGCAAAGTCACAAATTCAACGCGGTAGGCCATGCCGTCGGTGATGCCGTCGCAGAACTGCCAGTTGCCGTCTTGATCGCTGAAAGTGGTACCCAACAAGTTATTATCCGCAGCGTAAATATTGATTTCAATACTTTCGATACCGGGCTCATTATCGTCAACGCCATTACAGTTGAAGTCATTAAAGACATTTCCACCCAAACATCCGCTCGTGCCTACGCAAGGAGGCGCTGGATTGGGGCAGGGGAATGGCGCATCAAATCGTGTACTAGCCAAACAATCTGAGGAGGTGTTGAAAGCGGCGGTAAGCAGGTAATTCCCCGTACCGTCAGCCGGGAGTTGGAACGTCAGGCTGTTGTCACTGCCAGCTCCGTTGGGGGTAGTAGCTAGCGTACCGATGCTTGCGCCGTCGAGTCGAACGTCAATCATCTCTGCTGGATTAGGGGCGTCCAGCCAGTCGACGGTAACCTGATAGTCCGTAGTGAAGGTGCCGTCCCCGTTGTCAGTACAGCCAGTGGTCGCTACCTGTACCTGCACGCGGCAAACCCTGCATACCGGAGTATTCGTAGTGATGGTGTAATCCGTAAAGCAGTCATCAGCCTCGTTGAATATACGTACCACGTAATCCGTACCTGCTGTAAGGTTCGTAAAATCATAAGTTGTTGCGCCACCTAGATCCGTAGCATTGGCGTAATCGTCCCCTCCCGCCGCAGTATAGTCCGTACCTGCTATGATACTTACCCGGTCTCCAGTGATCGCCGTGAGGTTGACCCGTGCATCATTATTGAGGGAAAGTCCGTCACAAGTAGCATCGGTGGTGTTGACAGTAGCCGCTGGTTGTACCGTACAGACGGTGACGTTGACTTCGAACGTCCCACAACGTTGGTTACCGGTAGCAGCAGTAGTTTTAGCGAGCTGGTAGGTTGAACAGCCACTTCCCGTTATTGTGATGGAGAGGTCACACTCGTTGAAATCGAAAAAGTCATTAGCGTCTGCCGTTTCTGCCCATTGTCCTTCGCAGATAGCCCCGTCTCCACAGTCGAATACTTCGTTGAGGAAGTATTTAATCGGTGTGCCGCCAAAACAGACCGTTTCGTTGAGTGTTAAGTTCGTCACCGGACAGCATTCGGAAAGCAAACCGATACCTTTTGGTCGTGAGTTTAAGGCATTACCAACGTTGAGCGAAGGTTGTTGCACCAAATTAGTATCAAAAACGGCCACGCAGTTATCCAACGCACTGACGTACAGTTGATTGGAGGCACGACTGTACGTGATTCCTCTGGCGCCGTAAAAGCCGGCTTGTCCGTCACTGGATTGCACATTACTCGTAGGATCATTTACGGAAGCAAGGAAGACCCCGTTCGGATCGTATTTTCTGACTTGTACATTGGAATTACCGCCAGAAATACCGTTACGAACCAGATAGTAATTACCGACGATATCACGAGTGATCCCCATGGGAACATCGGAATCAAAGTTGGGGGTAAAGCCCAAGTTGAAAGCTAGTGTGCCCGTTTGCGTAGGTGGGTCCGTATAAAGGCTAATATCGGTAGCGCCCGTAAATAAATTAGCGCTAGCTGATTCGGGTACATACCAAGTTCCATCTTCGATATAGAAGCCCCAAGTAAAGATGTCATTACCATTATTGACGTACATAGAACCTACGTAGGTGCCAGTACACAATTCGTAGGCATCAATGGTCTCGTCGATACTATTAGGAACAAAAAGGTAACCATTACTAGCCGTAAAGTTTGCTGCCCAGGTTCTTAGTTCTGTCCCTATAAAATCATCATCCATGACCATGCCATCACAGTTGAGCCGAAAAATATTACTGCTCGGCCCACTGAATCCAAAATCGGTGGTGCCTCCTGTGCCGTCTCGCCCAACGGGTTCGCCAACGTAGAGAAATCCGTTCAAGTCCATTGCCAGTCCGTGCGGATCGTTAATCGTTCCAGTAGGTAGCCAGGGCGAGCCAATTTCCGTGAGGTCCCCAGTAACTGGATCAATAGAGAATTTATGAACCAAATTCGCACCGTCAGTATCATTTAAGTATACGTAATCGACACAATCACAGGGCATCGTGCAATCTATTGTGTTCGTGCGCTGTGGATAGTCCTGAAAAGAAGTGTTACTGCCGTCGTAAATACGAACCACGTAATCGGTTCCCTGGCTTAGATTGGTAAAGTCATAAGTAGTTGCACCACCTAGCTCCGTAGCTGCCGCGTAGCTAGCTCCTCCATTCAGGTCATAATCTGTTCCGGCGACGATGCCGACGCGGTCACCAACAATTTCAGAAAGGTTGATCTGGGCATCGGCCTGTACGTTTTTCCCGACGCAACTAGCATTGGTAGTAGTGATAGTGGCCTCCGGCATCAAGAAATCAGGTGTAGATACGGAAGTGGCGGCTAGTTCTATTCCAATAAATATTGATACAAATAATGCCAAACAAAGGGCCATTACCCGATGGTACTTTGCTTTCTTTTTCATGTCTCTAAAATTGGTCGGTATTTCAAGAATAAGATTACGGCGATCAGATAGTACGCATCTAATCGTTCTTGAAACGAGAAATACAAAAGAGGGGATAGTCGAAGCTTATGGGGCTGAGGAGGTAAATATCCATTGTTTCACGTGACATTAATTATATGCAAATTAA
>JBCDIR010000180.1:0-6015 GCA_038748735.1 Bacteroidota bacterium
CAAAAGTAAGCGCCAAATTATCGGGCATTGGACAAGTGTGGTAATAAAAGAAGCTGGGCGAAAAAGCCAGGAGCCAGCAACCTATCCAAACCAATTTTTTATCCGCCGTGAGTTGCCACAGCAAACGCGCTAGACCAAATAGCGACAGTACGCCCAGCGCAAAATTGAACAAGCGCGCTAGTTGTAGAGACGGCCCGAACGTTTTGTACAAACTCGCCGTAAGCCACTGCATAAGCGGAAATTCCATACGGAAGATACCGTCACCGTCGCCGCGCGCGTTACGTCGTGGATGGAAGAGATGGAAATCTTCTGCATAAAAGTTATCAATATTGGCAACCGTATGCGTTTGCCGCCAGGAATGACGTCCGGTGAGTTCACGGTCTAGATAATCCCACTGTAATAATAGACTTACGAGTGAGAGACCTAGAATAAAGACAGCCGTAGGGATTCGTCTTAGCATGAGACGCGAATATACTGTTTCGGGGGAAATAGTGCGGAATTGAAAGAATAGTATTTTGCCTATAACTTATATTATGTTAAGTAACGTTTTTTAAACGCTCCTACTGGGGTATTCGCCGAAAATCTGCTACATTTATTATTGATCAAAAAATGGAATCGTTCGCGGCAACGTTATGCTAAGAACGCTTCATTTGAGATTCATTCTACCCCGTAAAAATCCCCAACACGAACATGCAAACTTTCTGCCGGGCTATACTGCTACTACTTCTCCTGACTGGCTCCTCCATCAGCTACGGACAAATAGACGAGAAAAAAGAAAAGACAAGCGCTGAACCAGCGGAGGACTCCCCTACTCTACTGGCGGAAACACCGCGTGATGATTACGCACTGCTGTGGGAAATTACGGGTAACGGTCTACCCGCTCCGTCTTACGTTTTTGGTAGTATGCACGTACGCTTCAAGTCGGTGTTTGAATTTCCAGATTCCCTACTTATTTGTTTGCAAAACTGCACTGCGATTGCTAACGAGATTCAGTTGGACTCCGCTATGCAGCGCATTTACGAAGTGCGATTGGGTCAGGCGGAACTCAACGTAGATTCTGTCTACCGAGCGATCACCGCTCAGCCCTCGGCGCTGACCGATTCCCTCAATAAATCTTTCGCGGCGGAGAATGACGTTGATCCTAAGGATATTCGTGACCTGCTGCGCAACGTCAAACAATACAGCGACCTGGAGGACCGGGGAGAAATGCGTACGATGCTCGATGCCTACCTCATGGACCAGGCACGGAGTATGGGGCTGAACACCTACGGATTGGAGATCATCGATCACCACTTGTATCACCCCAATGTAGAAACTGTCGCCCCTACCCCACTCAAAACTTTCGTTTATATGAGTGCCAGCAATAGCCTCATTGATATGTACTACGAAGGTAATATTGCGGCTATGGATACGCTTATTCGTAGTTCTCCCGAGTTCTACGAACAGGTCTCACTCATTCCCCGCAACTACATCATGGTAGAGCGAATGCTGGATATTATGCACGACGAAAACGAGCAACTTTTTGCCGTTGTTGGTTCGGCACACTTGCCCGGTCCGGAGGGCGTTATTGACTTGCTGAAAGACCGAGGGTATACGCTGCGCCGGGTCACGCCCGAATTTACGGGTCTACGTGACAGCATTCAGGTGACGGATATGCCTCGGCCCTGGGCGGCGATTCAGGCGGACCGCAACGCGTACACCTACGGCTTGCCTTTTCCAGACATGGCCTACACACATACCGCTGACGTAGCTGAAACCACCTACTGCTTTGACATCGGTAGAGGACTGACGTATACCGTGAGTCAACACCCGCTGCCTGTCACTTTTGACACGAACGTGGACGAATTGTTGTTTACCAACGAAGGCATGAAGATCACGGACAAGGACACTACCCTAGTAAATGGTCTAGTGGGGACCCGCTACGAACTGGAACAATACGGCGAAATGGAACACGCGCTGGCCTACGTTTTTGAGCGCGACAATGAACTTTACGTATTAAAAGTAGAGGCGTACCTGGAGGAAGAACTACAAAATACCGACGTGCAAACCTTCGTCAATTACTTTCAACTCAACACCCAAAGTAACGGTAAATGGACCACCGTGGTGGACTCCGTCGGAGGCTTTCGGGCGCGTTTGCCGAGGCACTATAAATATACCTACGCCCGCGAATCGGACAGCTACTACGGCTTCGATCCGCACGCTTATTACCCTTACGGCGTATACCGAGCGCATTTTAGTGAGCCGAATGCCGGAGTGCGTATCGCTTATTACGACTACGAACCCAGTGGTCGGCCCAGTCCAGTCACGGATCGTTTGGAGGCCGCAGCGCAGTACAGTGGGAACAACTGGAACATGGATATTACCATTGAGCATCGGGATACGCTGGCCGAGTTTCCTTCCTTCACTTTTAAGGGAGAAAGCTACGATACGGACCTACGGCTCAAAGGCAAGGCCATTCTAAAAGGAAATCGCATCTACTTACTGTCGCAGGTAGATGATCGGCAACAATCTCAGACAAAAAAACTACTGAATAGTTTCCAACTACTGGAGAACGAAGCCGCACCTTACGCCTATCACGAGATGGCCAAAGGAGCCGTAGCGTTCTATTTGCCCGCCGAGGCGAACGAAAGTGAGCTAGAACCACGAGAACAAACGCTGGATATTACTTCCGAAAACGCTTTCCGGACCACTATTTTAGACCCTAATACCGGGGCCAGCTTTTTCACGGATGTGTACCAAGCCCCTCCCCTTTTCGGCATTGCCGATACCACCCAATTTTTTGATGACGCACTGTCCGTTTTCATTGATACTGAACGGGATTCTTTGCTGTCTTCCAAATCTATACTGGTGGCGGACAAATTTCCGGGTCGGGAGGTTATGTACCATTTACCGGAGCGGCGTATCATTCTCAAAGCACAAACCTACACAGCTGGTAACTACTGGGTACGCAAGCGCTTGTACGCGTTGCCAACCACAGTAGCGGGCGCTGCGGCTATGCGTTACTTCAACGAGGATCGTTGGGTAGATAGCATTCAAACGGCCGAATTGGTAGGGTCACAAGCTCCCGCCCTATTAGCCAAATTGCGCAGTACGGATACCCTAGATTTAAACGCTGGTCTAGCCGCTTTTTCGGCCAAAGCGTCGGTTGTAACGGAAGATATACCGCAGCTGGCGGATTTGCTGCAACATCAGGCCCACTGGCGGGGCTGGAATCAGCGCTTGGCGGCCCAGAGGCGCTTGATTGACGCCATTGGCCAACGAGACGAGGGAGTTTCGGCACTCGCTGACTTGTATACGGACAGTAACGGCCAGGACACCTTACGGGCTGACATTCTCAACCACCTGAGCAATTACCAAATTGACAGTCTGGAAACTGTCTTTGACTTGCTAACGGAATCGCCGCTAATGGGAGATCACCCGTACGTATTTGACGGTTTTTTAAGAACTACTATTCTGGACGAGGACCGCTTCACCCGCCACTGGCCACAGTTGCGGGAGATTATTGAAAATGGCGAGGTCCCACAACGCATCTGGCATATTTTAGGGGACGGACTGGCGCAGGGAGTAATTGATAGTACGTTCTTTTTAGCCTATCAGGATGCGTTGTTAGCAGCGGGCGAAAATAGCTTACGTCAAGCTACGGCCAACGATCGTACCTTGATTCAGGATATTTTACAAATCTACCAAACGCTCAATCCTATCTCTCCTCGCCTATTGGCGCAAGCTCAGCGCTACTTTTTACAGACTTCTCCCGGCTTCCAGAGCGTCGCCGGAGCGGAATTATTGCTGCGAGCAGAACAAAAACTGGACAAACGTCAGGTCAAGACGCTATTGCGGGATAACAAACTACGTGGTGCCATGCTGCGGGTGCTCAACGAAAACGATCAACTCCGCTTAGGGAAGTCTTACTTTGACCAACAGCTCATTGCCAAAGACATGCTCACAGAGCGTTTCCTCCGGGATGACCTCACCGATTACCGACAGCTGCGCCACCAGGGGACCATTGAGGTGCTACACGAGGGCGAACCCTGTGCGGTCCACCTGTTCACCTTCGCCACGGAAGATACGGATAACCGCCTGGCTGCGGTGGGCTTTTTCGCCAACAATACTAAGACTCCCCTACCCTTCTTGGACAACGATTGGGTGCAGTACACGTACACCAGCGTGAGCAAGCAACAGTGGGAAGAACGCGGCAAGCGCCTAGCTGCACAAATGAGCAATGGCGAAGAGGAATACGATTTTGACTTTGATTTTAATTATTAATGCGAATTAAGCGCTGAGTGTGGCCGACCAAAGGTAGACAGGCTTTTCTCGGTTTGATCTATAATTGTTTGACCTCTCGAAGTCATTTAACGTTGTGACTAAAGATTTCGGAGAAACCAACCTAACAACTGGTAGGTCTCACCTTTGTAAATATTAGAGACAGAGATCTCTACGACTTCGATAGGTAGGCAACTAGAAAATCAATATTTTTTAACATACCTCTCAGCATTACGTCTGATACCGCTGTGGTGGATCGGCCTTAACGATGGTAGTGGAATTGGCGCAGCAAAAACCGTTAAGAAATGATTACTGTTTGAGCTTTACCCATAATCAGAATAGACCAAAAGGCAAAGTTATCTCAGAGGATTAGCGTTGTGAAAGACGTTAAAGCGAGTTTAATCATTCTAGGTTTTTCCAGTCAATGGAGCGTTAAGCCAGTGTTAAAGCCTTGATTTTCTTGCCTGCTGACCGCAGGAAGGCAGGTTGGTCCTTTTGGATCAAGCCAAAAGGACTGAGCCGCGAAAAGCTCACAGAAGACTTCTTTGTCAATTTTCAATTTGCGGCACTAGAGAAGTCGCACTAAAGTCCATCATTTTGTATCTCTAGCCAAAACGAGACGTGCTACCCTACCTTTCTGAATTTTGGTAGCGTATGAAGTTAGTCATTTCTGGGTGCTACACGTAGGTAGGTAGCTTTTAATTAAAAATAATTTTTAAAGAAAATTTTGAATGAGTAAAATATTTTAACATTACAAAACACCAATATCACGAGAAGTAACGATATAAAAAACCCCTGCTCGGTAGCTTAAGACCGAGCAGGGGTTTCCTTTTTGCAGTTCTAAAGAGGGTTAGTTGAACATATTATCATAGTTACCACCGCCACTATTGGTACGCGTTTCTCCCTCGGAAGTACGAGTGGGAGTACTATCGAGGTCCAAGGTAGTTTTTGTATTTCCTTCACCGAGCAGCATGAGGGTGCTCTGTTGCTCCCACTGCTCCAGCATTTTCAGGCCATCTTCTTCAAAGACGCCATTTTGTAGATCAACGGAATCCATAAAGTTGGCGGACATTTCCATGAAACGTTCCATCTCCCCTACTTTGCTGGCTACGTCTTCGGCTACGGCCTCCATCGCCATATCGAACATCGCGCGCTTATCGGGGTCACCGGAAATGACACTCATGGCTGACTTCATCGCCGAGTGGCTGGCGCGGATAGCTTTGCGCTCCTGCTCTTTGAGTTTCACCTGATCTTTGGTGTCTTCTAGGAGGATTTCGGAATTGTCGTGCATTTTGTTCAAAATACGCGACATCACCTCCATCCGCGAGTGCAAAGCGGTATATTTTTGGTTACTTTCCTTCAGACGAGCTGCTTTACGCGAAGCGAGAATCATCTGTTGGTCCATACCTTTGGCTTTAGCTGCGCTGGCCAGTTTCATCTGCTTAGCGATTTCGGCGCTATTCCCTTCAATCAGCCCCGTCATATGCCGCATCTGACCGCGTAGCTTGCCGATTTGGGAACGCATCTTACCCAGGTTGTCTTGGAGGTCCTCAATGTAATTTTTGAGGATACCAATGGGGTCTAAGGTTACGAAGATGCCCGTGATTTTGCGCATGATGCTCTTGTAAGCGTAGCCAATGAGTCCCCGCATTTTGGGGTCCAAAATCATGTACGCAACAACGCCAAGTACCGCTAAGGTACCCGCTAAGTAAAGGGTATTGGCAAAAATCAGACTCCAGTTCACGGCTGATAACA
>JBCDIR010000181.1:0-5972 GCA_038748735.1 Bacteroidota bacterium
AAATAGACAGCATTTGTAAGCTAGATCACAGTACCGCCCGCTTGGACAGTGCTATTAGCTATTGAAACACGAGTAGTTCAATCGAAAAACGTTGGAAGGGCCGAAAGGCATTATCGTTTCAATAATTATTAAAACTTAGTTGCTAATAAGATGCCTTACAGGTTCCAAAACGCTGCTTTGGGGGGATTATTATTCTTGGTGGAGGGTGTAGAGGCGATTTTTGCCTTTTTTTCACCGGATTTCTACTGAAAAAACGATACGAGTGTGCTACGCTTTAGTGGCATTTCTATATTATAATCCGTACCTGACGGCACGGACGTGTACCGGAAGGGACATTTTACCCATAAGTCGTCCCGCTGGGACTTGCGATACTACTTTAGTCTTTTTGCACCCCTATTCGTCTCGTAGGGACAGCTTATCGGTAAAAAAGCACAACTGGCGATAGTCAGCGTGCCGTTAGGTACGCATTATGTCTACGCCCTACGTATCACAGTGCCACTCATTTGTGTAGCACACTCAAACGATACTTACTGCTCAAACAAATCTTCCAACCCCAGCACTTGCTGGATTAATCCAACACTATGCTGATTGGGGTGTAGACCAAAGGTCGTTATCAACCCCCAAAAAAGTTGCTTGTTGGTTTGGGTACTCGTCTGGAAAATGCGCATTTTTTCACGTAAGCCATCAGCGGTGCTTTTATCCAGGGTGATGGCGGTATTATAAAACTTGATCTCAAAGAGATTGATCACGTGATCGTTTCTATCAATGAGTAGATCAATCTGTGTCCCCTTCTCGGTGGTTGTTCCTTTTTTGACAAAAGCGGAAGAAGTGGAATAGACGCCTGAGATACCCAATGCTTTTTTAATTTGTGGAATATGCTTCAGGCAGACATTCTCGTAGGCATAGCCACTCCACGATTTATAGGCTTGTGTTTGGCTAAGCCGTTGCCACACATCGGAGCCTTCCTGTAAGTTGGGTTCAATGAACTGGAGATAGAAGAGAGAATATTCATCCGTCAGCCGAAACAGTTGATCTTTCTTCTTTTTCGAGTAGGCCTGATAGGTGTCAATAAAGCCCGAGTGTTTCCGATGCCAAAGCCTTGAGCAGTACTTCTGGTTCTTTTTCTCGTCCGATGAGTTGGGTTGGCATATAAAATGGCTTTATTACTAGCCAAAAGTACTGATTTGCAGATAGATTTGGCTAGCAATAGACTGTTTTTGGGGAATTTTTTATTGAATTCAACGGCTAAAGCCGCTGCTATCAGTCGTGAAGGTGTGTCGGCACATGGGCGTTTTAGGTTTGGAAAACTGAGATACTCAATTGATAACGAAAAGAGAAGAACTAAGGCTAATTTTTGCACGGAGTTGGAAGTATATCAGACCCTTTTTCACCGCTGCTTATACTATTCGTAGCGCATTATTGTCCCAAGTAGTTGTGCTCGTAATCGGGAGATGATTTCGGGCGGCAGATTAGGGTTACCGCGTAAATCGAGCCACTGGAGTTGCCACAAATTATTCATTGTAGGTGGCAAATCAGTCAATTGATTGCCTTCTAAGTACAATTCTTCCAACTGCGTCAACTGTCCAATGCTGGCGGGTAGCTGGGTCAATTGATTACGTTCTAGGTCCAATTTTTCCAACTGCGTCAACTGCCCAATGTTTTCTGGTAGCTGGGTCAATTGATTGCCTTCTAAGTACAATTCTTCCAACTGCGTCAACTGTCCAATGCTGGTGGGTAGCTGGGTCAATTGATTGCTAATGATATCTAATGCGTTTAATTGTATTAACTGTCCGATGCTTTCCGGTAGCTGAGTCAATTGGTTCTCGCCGAGGCTCAATACGTTCAATTGCGTCAACTGCCCAATGCTGGCGGGTAGCTGGGTCAATTGATTACCCCAAAGGTCTAATTCTTCCAACTGCGTCAACTGCCCAATGCTGGCGGGAAGCTGGGTCAATTGGTTTTCCCGGAGGGTTAATTCTTCCAACTGCGTCAACTGTCCAATGCCGGCGGGTAGCTGAGTCAATTGATTACCCCAAAGGTCTAATCGGTTCGATTGCGTCAACTGCCCAATGCTCGCCGGTAGCTGGGTCAATCTGCAATATCTTAGTCGCAGGTGTTTCAGTCGTACTAACTGGTCAATATCCTCTGGCAGGATTATATCTATCCTATTATTATAATCTCCAAGCAAGAGTATTTCCAGTTGAGAATAGTCGAGTATCCGCCTGGGAAAAGCATCCAATTTTACGCCCCGCAGGTCTAAGGCCGTCTTCTCACCATCTAATGCGGCTAGGGAATAAGCTACCGAATAGCGATTTCCTAACGTATCCAACAAAAAATCATCACCAGCTTGTTGAACTTTCGCGTAGCCGCTATAGTCAAACTGCTCCGCTTTTTCCCACTGTCCCAGCCGTTCGACTTCGTCACCGTTTTTGTCAATGAAGTAGAATACTATTCGGAAGCCCTTTTCCCCATACGCCAACGCAAACTTCCTATCATAAAAATAAAACGCATCCACCAGCTTCTCCGCCTGCGCCAGCGCTGCTTCCGTCCGCTCCTGATCTGCCGCAATTTGCGTAATCAGTTGCGTTACCAGCTCATCCACCGCCGCCGCGCGCTCCGGGCAATAATCCTTCGCCGAGTTGTAGTACTCAAAGGCTTTGATGTAATCGCCGTTGGTCACCAATTCTTGGCCCTTGGCGATAAAATCAGCGTAAATATCCTCTTGGCAATCCTGAGCGGAGAGACTCATTATAGTGGCTAACAGACCGATGGATAAGAGATAACGGATCATAGTAGGTGTTTTACTATTTGTAATTCGAGTTAAGGAATAAAATGAACGATTGGTTTTCAAGAAGATTAATAACACGTTTACTAAACATTCCTCCCTCAATTCGCATAAAGGGGAACTACTGCTTCGCCTCCAACGCCCGCAACTTTCGCTGAATCCGCCTCCGACTATTCGGATACGTATCCGCCTCCAGCAAACGCTGCAACTGCCGAATCCCAATCCGTTCTTCTCCCGCTGGGAGGCGATCAATCTGATCAAAAATTTGGTTAAGGGCCGCACGTTCCTCGGCCAGTTCTTTATTGCGCTCGGCAGCCTCGCGCTGGGTGGTTTCAGTGGCCAGACTCTCAAAAAGTACGCTGACACTATCGCGAGCCGCTTCGGCTGCCTGCTGAGCGCGTTCGGCCTTGGCCTTTTCAGCTTCGGCAGTGACGAGGGCGTCTTCCGCTTCATTCGTCTTCTCCTGCGCAATTTCTTTCTGTGCCAGGGCATCTTCCTTAGCTTGCTGCGCCTGCCAGTAGGATAGCCCCGCCCCTACTAGCGCCAAGACGGCCAGCACCAATAAAGCCCCCAACGTCCGCGCTCGCTTGCGCGCCTCCGTCAACTTTTTCTCCTGTTCCCTTGCCGCCGCATCCGCCAACTCCCGCCGCCGCGTCTCACTCGCCGCAATCCACGCCTCCTCCTCGGCATGCAGTACCAGCTTGGGTAGAAACTCGGCCATAAAGTCCAGTTGTTTGCCGGAGAAATACTCCCGCGCCGCAGCCTTGATGCTGACTTGCGAGCGAATCAGGCGGCGGACTTCCAGCAGCGCCACTTCCTCGTCGCTACGCTTGGCGTTGATCTGCTTGGCCAGCGAATCGTGGGCCACTTCGTAACGTTCGGCCTCTTCGCGGTAGCGGAGGATGCGGCCCCGCACGAGGGCTTGTAGGAGCGCGTCTACCCGCTCGGGGGGCAGTTCGGAACTGCGTTGCTGTAAGTCCGCAGCACTCAGCGGTTCTTTGGTCCCTTCTAAGGTCACAAAAGGAGATAGTAAGTCCCAAACGACTTCCGACTGCACCTGCTGGTCTTGGGCAATTTGCAGCACTTGCTCATCCAAGAAGTCGCGCAGCACATCGTCGATATTACCCAGTTTGTACAAGGCTGCGAGGTTAAAGGTCGCCACGGCCTGCCGTGTCTCATCCTGGGTGATGCTACGGTAGAGTTTGTCCAGGAACACCTGCAGGTACGGCAGCGGAATGCTGAGGCTCTTCTGCTTGCCCCGGATACGGGCAAAGACCTCTTCGCCCAACGCGTCCGCTTCGCCGGGGGCTAGGCGGATGGCGCTGTTGTCCAACTCGCCCAGACTGGTTAGTACTGTTTTGACTTTCGCCAAATTCATCGGTTCTACCCGCAGTTTTTTGCGGAGCAGCTCGGGCACCGCGCGTTCAAAGTCGTATAAATAGCCCAGGTATTCTTCTCGAATGGAGAGAATGATTTTTACCGGTTGTTCCACCCGCAAAATGTCCTGCACGGTGCGTACGAACGCCTCCTGCTCGGCAGTACTGCCGAGGATGTACAACTCCTCAAATTGGTCAAAAATGAGGTAAATCGGCTTAAAATGCTCCAGGTAAATGCGCTGTAACTGGAGGGCCAGCGGATGCGTCACCCGTTCGGTAGCGGTGTCCGTAGCGGAACTGAAATCTTCTTCCAACCACGCTAAGTCTTCCTCTTCGGTGGCCGCACCTCCTTCTACCCGCGCCAGGGTGTCGGCCAGGGAAGTATTGATGTCCTCGCCCCGGCGTACGAAGAGCGGCATCCAGTCGTATTCTTCAAATTTATTGGCCAATCCACACTGAATCAGGCTGGTCTTGCCCGTACCCGACGCGCCGTAAACGAGCAGCAGGTCCGTCTGAAAAACCATCTCGTAGAGCGCCGCAATCTCCGCCTCCCGACCGAAGAAAAAGTCGCGGTCCGCCCGGGTGTAGGCATCCAGAAATTTGAGTGGATAACGAGTGGTGGTCATAGCTCGAATTCATCGTTTAAAATCGTGTCGCGGGCTTGCTGAAAACAGGCCAGCACCACGTCCTGATTGAGTTGTTTGCGCTTTTCGTTGTCCATCAGGATGTCTTCGTAGGCGGTGTGGGCTCCTAGTATGCCCTGGTGTTCCAGGATGCGGCCCTGGTTACTTTCCAGAATGTGGTAGACCAAGTTGTCGTCTTCAAAGCGTTTACTTTTAAAGAAAGAAATCATCGCCCCGTGCTCAAAGCTGAGGGCGTTCAGATCAACGACGAAAGGAAACAAGTTAATACCCGTCCGGTAGTGATCACCGCGAAACAGCATCACCGCATCCGTATAGGAGGTGTCGGGTACATACAGCAGCTTTTCCGCGTCTTTCTGGGCCTTGCTGTCAATGCCGAGGGCTGTGTAACGGTGGATGAAGCGCGGATCGCTATTGCGCACCTCGCGGTAACCAATCTCGTGTACGGACGCCATTTTGTACCCACACAAAAAAGCAAAAGTCCCGAGTAATTGCCCCAACGCCGCCTCGGCCGCGTGGCAGTCCAGCAGCGTGTACTGTTCCTGATGCAGCTTTTGTCCCAGTGCTTCCAACTCCTTAATAGTGGTATGGAGGGATGAATCGGCGCTCAGTTGCTCGTCCTGGGCATTGAGTTCGGGCAGTGGTACGTCTTGGTCTTCCGCCAAATAATAGCGGTACAGGGCCACCAGCAACCGAAACTGACTGGGCAGGTTGAGTTCCGTCGTCTGGTCATAATCTAGGCGGGCGCTGATGGTTTGGTACAAATCAGTGGGTAGGTCGGTGGGTGCTTGCTTTTGCCGATCCCATAATCGCGACAAGAGCGTAAAGCAGAGTAAATCGAGCGTATATTCCGCGATGTGGAGGCACTTCCCTAGGTAATCCTTCTGCTTTTTCTCGGAGAGCGGCGTCTTGCCAATCGCCATCAACTTACTCAACTGGATACCGATGGGTCCCACAAAGCTGTAGATGATGATCTCCTTGGCCTTGGCGTTGATTTTGGGATTGCTTTCCCAATCCGGTCGGTTTTTCACCTTTTCCAGGAAACGTGCGGCGGCTGGGGCGTGTGCGGGCATGGCCGTCAGCAACGTACGGGTCAGCGCTTCGTTGAACGCGCGCTTGCCCGTTAGGAAACCGAAATTCGCCTCGTCAATGTGCTGGATATTGTAAATT
>JBCDIR010000182.1:0-5965 GCA_038748735.1 Bacteroidota bacterium
GGACAAACAAGGCCAGCTCGGCGGAAGGCTCGGGTGGGATGCTGGGTATTTTCTTCATGGCGTTGACGCTGGCGTTGGTATCTTTTTCTTGTACGGGGCCGATTCTCGGCTCTTTACTGGTGGGAGCGCTGAGTTCTGACGGTGGAGCGATGCAGTTGACTTCCGGTATGGGGGGCTTTGGTTTGGCTCTAGCTTTACCCTTTGCTGTTTTTGCGGCTTTCCCCAGTATGATGAACGCGTTGCCCAAATCGGGGGGCTGGCTCAATAGCGTAAAGGTGGTACTCGGTTTCTTGGAACTGGCGCTGGCGCTTAAATTCTTATCCAATGCCGACCTCGTGGACCATTGGGACTTCCTCAAAATTGAACTATTTCTTGGCTTGTGGATACTGATTTTTCTGGGGATGGGCTTATACCTATTCGGTAAGATCAAATTTCCGCACGATAGTCCGCTGAAGAAATTGTCGCCGCTGCGCCTTGGTTTAGGCGCCTTATCCCTTGCCTTTGTGGTGTATTTGGCTTCCGGTTTTTTGAAGGATGCGGATAGTGGCAGTTATCGCCCGCTCACCCTACTGAGTGGTCTGGCACCTCCCGTTTGTTACAGCTTTTTCAACCCCTGTGACTGCCCGCAGCAGTTAGATTGCTATAAAGAACTACGCGAAGGCTTGGCTTTCGCCCAAGCAAACGACAAACCCGTCATGATTGACTTCACGGGTTACGCTTGTGTGAACTGTCGTAAAATGGAGGAAAACGTTTGGCCGGAACCAGAAGTTTACACCTATCTAAAAGACGACTACGTAGTCATCAGTTTATACGTTGATGATAAAAAGGAGTTAGCCGAAGTACTCAAAGTTATCAATGAAAGCGGCCGGGAGAAAGAACTGGACGAAGTAGGGGAGAAGTGGGCGCTCATGCAGCGGGTATTGTACAATCAAAATTCACAACCGCAGTACGTACTCGTCGCTCCCGACGGTCGCTTACTCAATAATCCCGTCAATTATACACCGGAGGTGAATAAGTATGCTGATTTCCTGCGTTGTGGTTTGGAGAATTTCCGTAAGCTAAAGGAGGAAGGAAAGCGTTTGAGCAGTCGGTAGTAGTAGCAGACCGTATTTATGACCAACAGCGTTGTCCTGATGTAAGTGGTTGGTAATCAATTGTCTTGTTTTAACTCAAACGGCGGGTATACCCTTTGAGAGTTACAAGCTGAGTCTTAAATGTCCCCCGACTACACGATCAAAAGCAACTAAAACAGCTTGAAGACAAGCAGTAGCAGCGTACATTTACAAGAGGTACACCACGGCCTATCGTCCAAATTTCCGCCTGTTTAGTCGATTAAATAGTGACTAGATACCCCCTCTGACTTAGTTTTGGCACTATAAATAACAAAACGCACAACCAACTCATGTTAAAAATCTCCGGTCTGAGTAAGACCTACCCCAACGGTACCCGTGCCCTGGCGGATGTACACTTAGAAATCGGCAAAGGTATGTTTGGCCTCCTGGGACCAAACGGAGCCGGGAAATCCTCCCTCATGCGCACGCTGGCGACGCTGCAAGAAGCGGACGCTGGCAGTGCTTTCCTCGGCGACATTGACATCCTCAACCAGCCGACCGCAGTACGTAAAGTGTTGGGTTATCTACCCCAAGAATTCGGCGTCTATCCCCGCATTACTGCGGAGCAAGTACTGGACCATTTAGCCGTTCTGAAGGGCGTCAGTAACAAGGGCGAACGTCGTCAATTGGTCGACTATCTCCTGCAGAAAGTGAATCTTTACGAACACCGCAACAAGCGTGTCAAGGGCTTTTCTGGCGGTATGAAGCAGCGGGTCGGTATCGCCCAGGCACTTATCGGCAATCCGCAACTCATCATCGTCGACGAACCCACGGCGGGGCTCGACCCCGGTGAACGCAACCGCTTCCACAACTTACTAGCCGAAGTAGGGGAGGAGGTCATCGTCATCCTCTCTACCCACATCGTAGACGACGTACGCGAACTGTGTACCAATATGGCCATCATGAACCTCGGCCAGATCGTTTACAGCGGTCATCCGAATGACGCACTAGCTGCGCTGGAAGGTAAGATTTGGCGCAAGACCATCGAGCGTAGCGAAAAGGACGACTATTCGGCTCGCTACACCGTCATTTCGGATAAGATGGTGGCGGGTAAACCGCAAATCCACGTGCTCAGCGAGACGGCTCCCGGTGACGGCTTTGTAGCGGTACCGCCGAGTTTAGAAGACGTATTTTTCACCACCATCGGCGCGGCTACCGTTGCCTAAAAAAACCCCCGCTATGTTTAGTCAATTTTTTAGCCGGGAGTTATTCACCGGACTGAAACGGCCCATGCTCTATATTTTTATGGGGATAGTAGGGCTGCTGGTATTCTTAGCTGTCGTCAGCGACAGTATAGTCATCGGAGGCGTGGTAGGTGACGTGAAGAAGAACGCTCCTACCGTAGTGGCCAACTACGTGGCCATTCTCAATATTTTTGGTTTGCTGTTCGCTGCGGCTTTCTTCAACAATGCGGCCCTGCGCGACTACAAATACCAATTCAACGAAATATTGTTCAGCACACCGCTCCGTAAGGCGGGCTACTTTTTTGGGCGCTTTACGGGCGCTTGGTTGTTGTCCTCTTTGGTGATGGTAGGCGTTTTTCTAGCTTTTATGCTCGGTTCAGCCGTAGGTCCTGCCATGAACTGGATCGGCGCGGAACGCATCGGACCCACCCCCTGGGGGGCGTTCTTTAACAGTTTTGTGCTGTTTGTATTACCTAATATGTTCCTGGCGGGATCGATTATTTTTCTGCTGGCGACGCAGTTTCGGAGTACCATCGTCTCGTTTGTCGGTACACTACTCATCATTGTGGGTTACGTCATTTCGTTGACCCTCGTTAGCGATGTGGACAACGAAGCGCTGGCGGGACTAGTGGATATGTTTGGTTACAGTGCTTATAGCTTGGATACGCGTTACCTCACACCCGTTGAGCGCAATACGGTAAACCCCGCTTTTTCCGGCTATCTACTAACCAACCGACTGCTTTGGTTCGCCGTTGGAGTAGTCGTTCTGCTGCTCGGTTACTGGCGGTTCTCGTTCGCTGACAAAAATAAAAAAGCGAAAAAAGCGAAGTCCAAAACGACTCAAGTAGTCACTAACTTTTCCCGTCCGGCCCTCACTACTGTGGGGGGACCCTCTACTTGGTCCACCTTCTGGAGCTTCTTCAAAATCAACACCTTGTCCATCTTCAAGAGCACGGTTTTCGTGATCTTACTGTTGTTCGCCATCATCATGCTGTTGTCGAATATTTGGGGTGGATTCGAATATTTTGGCTTACAATCCTATCCGGTGACCTACAAGATGATCGATCAGGTCAATAATATTGGACAATTATTTGTGGTCATCGTGCTGGTGTTTTTCAGTGGCGAATTGGTTTGGCGCGACCGCGATCATCACCTCAACGAAGTGGTAGACAGTACGCCGCACCAGTCGTGGGTCTCGCTTTCCGCCAAGGCATTGTCGTTGGTAGTAGTGGCCAGTTCCCTGTATCTGACCCTGATTGGAGTAGCGATCTTGTACCAAGCCGTCAACGGCTACACCAACTTTGAACTGTCGATTTACTTAACGGATTTCTTGACGGAAGCGTTCTTGATGTACCTGCTCTGGGGTGGCTTGTTTATCTTCTTGCAGGTAGTGCTCAACCAAAAGTATTTGGCCTATTTCGTATCGGTGATGCTGCTGTTCATGCTGGACTTTTTGTACCTCGCCCTCGGCGTGGAGACCAATTTGCTCAACGTCGGTAGTACACCCGCAACGCGCTACTCGGACATGAATGGTTTCGGGCCGGGCTTCGAGGGGCACCTGTGGTTTACGAGCTACTGGGTACTGTTTGGACTGTTGTTACTCACGCTGGCGGGGCTGTTCTGGCCACGTGGGATGAACAAAAAGATTCAGGACCGCCTTGCCGCCGGGCGCAAGTCGCTGACGGGAGGCTATTACGGTACCTTGGGCTTTTTTAGTGTGGCCTTTTTGGGTGTGGCGGGGTATTTATATTACCAAACGCAGGTGGTCAATACCTACGAAAACAGCGAGGAAACTGAACTAGCCCGCATGGACTACGAGCGGAAGTACGTACAGTACGCCGATGCACCCATGCTCAGCATAACGGACGCGACCTACTACGTCGATATCTATCCGGAAGAGCGGGCCGCCCGTGGTAAGGTCGACTTGCAATTGACCAACCGCAACGATGTTGCGATCGACTCGCTGCACTTCACCCTGTCTTTTGAGTACGATCAGGTGCTGGATATTCCGGGTGCAACGCTGGTTTACGAAGATGAGGATTTGAACTACGTCATTTACACACCCGCGCAAGCGATACAGCCGGGCGATACCATCCAGTTTTCGACCACCTTCGACTATACTTCCGTAGGAATAGAAAACGAAGTGGAAAATACGTCGGTCTTGCGCAACGGGACGTTTTTTAATAATATGGAGATTGTACCCACGCTGGGATATAATAAAGGGGTAGAGCTACAAGACAAAAACGACCGCCGCAAGTACGATCTACCACCACGCCGCGAAATGCCCGATTTGGAGCGTGTTTGTTCACACCTGTGTAATAAAAATTACCTAACGGACGGGGCGAGTGACTGGGTGAACGCCGAGACTTTCATCTCTACTTCCGCCAACCAGATCGCGGTAGCGCCGGGTTCTTTGGTCAAGCAAACGGAGGCCGATGGCCGACGACAGTTTCACTATAAGGTAGACCATCCTTCGCAACACTTCTTCTCTTTCGTATCGGCGGAGTTTGAAGTGGCCCGCCGCCAGTGGAACGGCATTGACGTGGAAGTCTACTACGACGAGGCGCACAGCGTCAACGTCCCCATCATGTTGGACGCCCTCGAAGCGTCACTGGCGTACTACACCGAAAATTACGGTCCTTACTTTCACAAACAAGCTCGCATCATCGAGTTTCCACGGTACGCTACTTTTGCGCAAGCATTTCCTGGCACCATGCCGTATTCGGAGGCCTTCGGTTTCATCGTCAATATGGAAGGGGCGGACAAGAACAACGTGATCAAAGCCGTGATTGCCCACGAAATGGCGCACCAGTACTGGGCACACCAACTGATTGGGGCTAACATGAAAGGCTCGACCATGTTGAGCGAAAGTTTTGCGGAGTATTCTGCGCTCATGGTCATGAAACAGACGACAGACGATGTCCAGATGAAGGATTTTCTCAAATACGATCACAACCGTTACCTACGGGGCCGCAGCCGCGAATCAGATAAGGAGCAACCCCTGTTGACGGTCGAAAACCAGGCTTATATCCACTACGGTAAAGGCTCGGTGGTGATGTACGCCCTCCAGGATTACATTGGCGAGGAAAAGGTCAACACCGCCCTTCGGAGCTTCTTGGAGGAGTACGCTTACCGCGAACCCCCGTATCCGACCGCGCACGACTTCATGCGTCACCTGCGTCCACAAATACCGGACTCCTTGCAGTATTTGATCCAGGACTGGTTCGAGGATATTACACTTTATGACCTGCGCTTGGAGGAAGTACGAGCCAAAAAGCTAGCGGACGACACCTACGAGCTGGAATTGGACCTCTTCGCCCAAAAGCTGAAAGCTACGCCCGCTGGCGAGTCCGAACCCGTCGCCATTAACGACTGGGTCGACATTGGCTTTTACGCCGACGGAGACGAAAAAGAGCTGCTCCAACGTCAACGCATCCGCATCACGCAAGAACGGCAGACTATCACGGTGCCGCTGGATCAGCTACCCGCTCGTGCTGCGGTAGATCCACTACGGCTACTGATCGACCGCGTCTACGATGACAACCGTAAGCCTGTCCCTGCTTTGTAAAGACGCAGCTGCCTACGGAAGGTAGGTTACCCTACATCTGGCACTTCGGGGACGCACTTGCCTGCCGAAGGTAGGTGGCTGTGCGTCCCCCACGGTGCTAC
>JBCDIR010000183.1:0-5963 GCA_038748735.1 Bacteroidota bacterium
GTCTAATTCAGCAATAAATCCTTCGTTATCGCTTAGATTATCCGAATTGATTCGCCCTGAGATTACCAGATTACCATTCTCTTTATAATCTTGTGAGGTCAGGGTGATGTCTTCAGCAAATAGCAAACTCTTTGTGATATGCCCGTCTATATCTTGTTGGTTAAGGCAAAATCGCAAGGTGTCAGGATGATTATACAAGGAAACAAGGCTGCTAAATGCTTGTTCTTCCTTACTCGCCAAGTCTTGAACGAGATACGTATATCCCTGAAAAATGGTATCGGCTATCGTAAAATGAGATTCCCAAATAGGCGTACCATCGTCTAACTCAAATAAAGATAAACCCAGTGCTTTTACTGGATTTAGGTGTTCGGGGGAGTATTTACGAGTGGCCAGGGCAAAATCTTGCATAAGGTGGACTTGACCAGGAAAAAGGTAGCGTGCGCTCTGTTTACCCCAATTCGTATCACTCATTCTATTGATAACGAACAAGCCAGTTTTGTAGCTTTCCACCGGAAAACTTACTGTTAAATGGGTTTGAGCCTGTATCCCGTGATAATTTCCTTTTCGCTCGTAGTCTAAGGAAAGAAACCAGGGGGGCGAAGCGTTACAGTCAGTACTTCCAATAAGATTTGCGGCACTGATCTGCCCCGCTTCGTCTAATTCAGTAAGTAGTATCCTACTATTCAAATTTGTTGTTACTGGTAAGTAGGTATTGGTAAAAGAAATTCCGTGGCCATCATCAAAAAACACCTCCGTAAAATCTGAAGGGGGATAATAGTATCCAGGCGTTTCAAAAATCTTAGAAAAGGAATTTTGTCCGCGTACATGAATAGTATAGCTGACCAGTAAAATAAAGAGAAGGGCCGTTTTTTTCACAAGACGTTAATTTTTGAGTGCATTTCAAGTAATCGGTTGGCTAAACTTCCAGAATTTTGGTAGACCTGGAGATTTCCATCGACAAAATGAAGTGCATTCTAATACCCCCGCAAATCCGAATACGCCCCCAAACTCACCACTTGCCAAGCGTCTAAAACGTGCAAGACTTCCGCTTGGTGCAGGGCCGCAATGGCGATGAGTGCGTGATCCTGTGGAGTATCTAGGTCCTCCTTGGGGAGGATGCTGCGGCCGTAGTATTCCGGAAAAGCCTCCGGGTGATCAAGGACCATACCACGCGCGGCGTTCGACCAGACCTCAAAGCCGAGGCGCGCCGAGTAGCACATCTGTTCCAACTGTAGAATTTGCTTTTCGGTTACGTGGTGAACCAAACACGAAAACGTTTGGTAGGGAGAGCGCTTGAAGTGCCCAAATTCCGCGTAGACGGGGACCCGTCGCTGATCAACGATGTGGTGACCGATGGGTTTGCGCTCGTACATGACGAGGTCGCCGTAGTGGAAACCCGAATCGGGATGCGGAATGCTCAGTATCCGACCGTGCGCCGGACTTTCGGGCCGCATCCACAGAATTTCAAACTGGCCGTTGTACGTTAGTCGTAAGCCTTCGGGCTGTGGCGAAATCTTGCCCATCCCAAATTTTGACCAAACGGAACGCGCTACCCGCCACTTTTTCAGCGCCGTAGCGGCCATGCCTAAGCCCCACCACGCCTCGCGCTCGTCCGGGGCGAGGGCCACCGTCTTTTTGAAGTAATGGTAGCAAGGTTTCCACTCGTGCCGCTGGTGATATTGTCGGCCCAGGGCTAGGTAGGGCGGCATCCATTCCGGGACCAGCTTGACGATCCGCTTGTACAGCTTAATCGCGTGATAGCTGTCGCCCAGCGCCTCGTAACGACGCGCTTCCTCAAATAGCTGCTGATGATCCGGTGGGATGTACATAGGTAGCAAAGATAAGGGAGGTCATGGCATAAACGCAAGGGATAGGAGTACTTCTGAGCGGGCAATAAACATCTTAATTTTCCTTTTTGACGAATGGTACGAGCTTGCCGGCTTTGAATGCTAATTGATAGGCAAGGCCTTTTTCGCTCAGTTTTATTTCAAATTCGGACGAATGTGCTTTATCTCCCGTTGGGTACCAGTCTTTACGGTTTTTGTTGATACAAATAAATAAGCCACGTTCGTCACCAATGGCACAAAATCGCTCGAAGCTGCCGTCGAACCGCTCGATAGTTGTCCACTTTTTCAGTGCGTGAAAAGTAGTTGCAATATCATCAACGGGCATGCCGATTTCGGAGATTTCTAGCAAGGCATTGGCGTCAAAATGCGCGCCACTCGCGTTGTCAAGGTTTTTCCGAGCAATGAATTCGACGATATTTTTATCGGCATCGTAAAAATAGATAGCCTTGGCGTTCCAAAAATTAAAATCTTGGATTTCGCTGCTCCCGTCTTTCAGAATAGTTACGCGTGCTTTCAGCCATGCTAGGGCCTCTTGCTCCTGGTTACAGGGAATATTGATCGCAAAATGGTAGGGCTGGAATTCATCGTTTTCTACCAGCGTCAGCAGTGAGCGACCGACTTTAAAAGTAGCCCGACTAGCGGAACGTCTTACTAGTTCAAGCGCCAAGGTTTGGGTGTAAAACTCAACCTGCTTGGCCAGGTGCCGCGTGTATATGTTGAGGGCTACAATTTCCATTTCTTAACAATAAAAGTCTCTTTTAACGATCCAGATAAGCAGCAGTTTAGACACTAACGGAAAGTGCCTCCTCCCTAAATTGGTACAAGAGGTCAATATAGTCCTCCGCTGCTGACACGTGTGCCTGTTCGGGCCAACCCAGTTCATTGCCTAGTAGCCGCGCGACCTCGCCCGCTGCGCGTTGGGCCGCGTCCCAGTCCAGGATTTCGAGGCGAATGCGGCGGGCGAGAAAGTCGCGCACGGTACAGGCCATCTCGTGGCGGGCTGCGAAGATGACTTCGCCTTTGAGGTACGGGAAACCTGCGACGAGCGGCTCGGCGTAGCCAGCGTTTTCTTGCAGTATGGTCAGTAAAGTCTCGTAGCGATCCCCGTACTGACGACTGAGGTAGCGGCAAGTGGCTTCGGGGAGCTGGGTGGCGGTTTGTATCTTTTGCCAGTTATCGACTCGGAAGTGTTCGCCACCGACGAGGTACTGGCGCTCCGTAGTGCAGGCCTGATCGTTGGGTAAGAGTTGTTGGGCGATGTAGTCCATCGCGTCCTGGGCCATCACACGATAAGTGGTCCATTTGCCACCCAGTAGACTCACCAGATTAGACGCTTTGTCGTGCTCCACTTGGTGATCACGGAGGAGGGAAGCCGTACCCTTTTCGGGGTCACCGGAAACGAGTGGTCGCAAGCCGCCGAAGCCCGCCGTGACGTCTCGGGCTTGGACCGTTTTTTTGACGTAACGGGCTAGTGTTTCTAATAAATAGTCCACTTCTTTATCGTCCAGGACGGGTTCTCGGTCCAGGGTGTCGTAGGCGTCATCCGTGGTGCCGAGCATGGTCTTGCCATAAAACGGAATGGCGAAAACGACCCGTCCGTCCTTCGTTGCGGGTATCAGTAACGCATCATCCCCGCCGAGGATGTCTTCGGGGAGGATGGCGTGTACACCTTTACTGGGGCGTAGCCGCTTGGGCAAGTCGGCATTCGCTTTTTGGCGCAAATAATCGGCGAAGGGGCCGGTACAGTTTAGGAAGACTTTTGCCTTGATGCGTACCTCCTCTCCCGTGAGTGTATCGCGGCCGCGGGCGGCGGTGAGTTGACCGTCGCTATTCTTCTCAAAATCCAAAATTTCCAGGTGGTTGACTACGGCTGCGCCTTGCTCGGCGGCGGTCTGCGCAATGGCTAAGCAGTAGCGCGCGTCGTCCAACTGCCCGTCGTAGTACAGGACTGCACTGTGTACCTTAGGTGACAGGCCGGGAATGGCTTCTTCTGCTTCTTTTTTACTCAACCAGCGACTGCCCGGCAAGTTATCCTTGCTAGACGCAAACGCGCCGTATAACTTCAAACCAATCGTATAATACATCCCCTCAAACCAGCTAAAAACGGGGGTGATCAGCGCTTGCGCTTTGGTCAAATGCGGGGCATTGCGCAGTACGGTATGTCGCTCCTGCAAGCCGTGCTTAACCTGGGCCAGTTGCCCAAAATCTAGCTTCGTAAAGGCCTGTTCCAAATAGCGTACGCCACCGTGAATCAACTTGGTAGAACGCGAGGAGGTCTCCGCCGCAAAGTCCGTTTTGTCGATCAGGGCCGTTTTGTACCCCCGCAGTACACTATCCAGCGCACAACCCGCTCCACTGGCGCCCCCGCCAATGACGAGTACATCAAATTCTTCGGTGCGCAAGCGCGCAAGGTCCTGGTCACGATTCATAGATGGGATGTCTTTCTTTACCATAATTAAGCGACGTGGCAGACGAATAGTTAGCTCATCGCCTATTCTAGGGCAAAGATACGACACTGGGTTTAGTCTGGGCCGCGTTGGAGAGATAGTTGGAGTAAATATAAGTTCATACACACAACTATTTACGTAAGGTTAATCGGGCTTACTCTTGTTCCACGCCGACCACGCCGTGTAACCACCTTCCAAATTGATTACCTCCGTGAAGCCCATGGCGACCATCATTTCACAGGTGGAGCTGCTCCGTCCCCCACTTTTACAGTAAACAAGGTAGGTTTTATCTTGATCCAGTTCTGCTAGCTGCGTCTTAAAGTCAGCAGCGTGAAAATTGAGTTGCTGTGCGTTGGAGATGATGCCCTGAGCTGTCTCGGCGGGAGTGCGGACATCTAACACAATCACGTCGACTGCTTGCATGCGGACTTTGAAGTCTTCCACAGCTACGTTTGTGTAAGATGCAGTAGGAGACGTTCCACAACCGACCCCAAAAAGGTTAAAGACCAGCAAGAAGAAAATAGGAAAGACGGATTTGGTAGTTACCATGACGTTAAGGAACTTAAAAATTGCCCGCTGGTACGGAGGAATTATTCATCTTGACCAAGGTATAACTTATCCTTATTTTTTTATCACTCGACAGTAAACTATGCGACGAATTTATCTACTCACCTGCTGCATCCTGGGCCTCGTGTCACTCGGTGGGCAGTCGTACACCATTAGTGGGTACGTAGAGGATGGCGCTACGGGCGAAAAGCTCATTGCCGCCAATGTCTACGATAACCAGTCCGGTACCGGAACCGTGACCAACACTTACGGCTTTTTTAGCCTCACCTTGCCCGCCGACAGCGTGGACCTGAGCATCAGTTACATCGGCTTCCAGGCGCAACAATTGTCTTTTGTCCTGACGGAGAACCGGGACGAAACCATCCGACTTGATCCCTTCGCGGAACTGGCCACGGTGGAGGTCACGGCGGACCGTATTGAACGCATCGAAGAGCGCACACAGATGGGGAAAATGGAAGTCCCCGTGGAGCAAATCAAGCGACTGCCGGCCTTACTCGGCGAGGTGGACGTGCTCAAAACCCTCCAATTGTTACCCGGTGTACAATCGGGAGGCGAAGGACAAAACGGCCTCTACGTACGGGGCGGCAGTCCGGACCAAAACTTGGTACTGTTGGACGGCGTCCCGGTCTACAACGTGAGTCACTTACTGGGGATTTTCTCCGTTTTCAATGCGGATGCCATCAAAAATGTGACCCTCACCAAGGGCGGCTTTCCGGCACGCTACGGCGGTCGCCTGTCCAGTGTCCTGGAAATCAATATGAAGGAGGGAAACCTCAACGAATTCCACGGCGAAGGCTCCATCGGCTTGATTTCTAGCAAACTCACCCTGGAGACGCCCATCGTTAAAGGAAAAACGAGTTTACTCATTTCCGGTCGACGAACTTACGCGGATTTAATTTTCAAACCGATCATAAAGAGTACCGCTGTCGAAGGAGAAGAATTAGACGTGAGTCTGTTCTTTTACGATCTGAACGCGAAGTTGCAACACAAAATCAACAACAAGCACCGCTTGTTCTTTAGCATCTACAACGGTGCCGACGTGTTCTACAACAAGTTCACGGATGACAGTGGTTCTTTCTGTGGTGGTATCAACTGGGGCAAC
>JBCDIR010000184.1:0-5953 GCA_038748735.1 Bacteroidota bacterium
AATTAATCTCCGTACTGGGGATTATAGGTTTGTTGCTCTGGGGAGCTCCAGCCCTGGCACAGGAGTGCGACGGCGAGGAGGAGAGTTTACTGGACGCGCAGATCATCGTGTCAAGTGACATCCCCAATAACCCGGAGGCCTACTGCATTCCGTTCAGCTTCGACGCTAGCGTCACGGGTTGGCCGATTGGTATTACGATGGACCTCTGGCACGAGTACGAGGGTGACCTGAGTATCTCGGTCGCTGCTTGTGGGCAGGTGCTGAACGTACTGCAACGGCCAGGTCTCCTGACGGGTAATTGTGATACCCCACTGTGTAACGATGGCTTAGGAAATTGTGGTAGTAACGCACAGATCGGCACCCAAGACGACCCAGTGGCCATCAGTTTTCTCGACAATGGTCCGGAACCGGATAACGGCATCTCCGCCGGAGGCACTTTCGGCTTGACGCAAGACGATGCTTGCGGCGTAAGCACGCTGCCCACTAACAGCTTTGTAGAATTGTGGGACAATTGTGCCAATACTGACATTGACGCGGAAATCTGTTTTGCCGACCACGCCTTTCGACACTTAGGCTACGTGTCCAACCTCAACTTCATCTTCCCCAATCCCGTTATCTGTGGCTGCCGCGACGAAAACGCTCTCAACTACAATCCCGAGGCCGGGCTGAATGACGGAAGCTGTTTGTACGAATGCCCCGAACTCGACTTACGAGTCAACCAGTTAGAATGGACCATCTGCACGGGTACGCCGGACACCTTGTCGTTGCTGGCGACTGCCGATTCGACCTACAACCCCTTCTTCGAGTGGTTCCTCGCCGGTGCGCCTAGCAGTTGGCTCTCCAGCACGACGGGAGGAGCCGTCAACCTCCACATTCCTGCGGACTTTGTGGGGGTAATCGTTGCTACTGTGCTGGTAGAAAACGATATTCCAACCTGTACCGAAACGACACAAATTACCATCAACGTCGTTCCTAACCCATCGGCCAACCTAGTAGCAGTAGACGCGCTTTGCCCTGGTGATAGCACCTGGCTAAGTGGGACGGATACGCCGCCCAACGCAACTTTTCAGTGGCATACCGGAGCCACTACGGATAGCACCTTCACCAGTATCGGCCCTTACGCACTGACGGTCACCTCGGCAGCCACGGGTTGCACTAGTACCCGTAGCGGAGAAATTTTGGCCTTAACTGCGCCGCAGCCCTCCATTCTCGGAACGGACACCATTTGCGCGGGAACGCAAACGCCGCTCGCCGTGGTGGATACCTTCGCTACCTCCCTTTGGTCGACGGGAGCTAACGGTGCTACTATCCTGGCGGACAGCGCAGGTGGGTATCAACTCACGGTTACCAACGCCGAGGGTTGTAGCGGAACAACGGCTTTTCAACTGTACCATTTCCCCGCTCCGTCGCTTGCCCTGACGGGAGACACGCTGGTTTGCTGGGGGGATTCCACGCAATGGCTAGCCCCGGATGGTTTTACGGAATACTTATGGTCCAATGGCGATACGACGGCCTCTACTTGGGTCACCGATACGCTACCGCTCACCCTCACCGTCCGCGACAGCAACACTTGTATCCAACAGATCACGCAACAACTGAATTGGTCGCCCCTCCCCAACCCGGCGCTACTGGGTGACACGCTTTTCTGCCTAGGCGATACAGTTACGTGGGGGACCACGGCTGCTTTTGCGCAGTATGCTTGGTCAACCGGAGATACAACCAGCACCATTGCCATCACGGAACCGGGCCGCTACGGCCTGACGGTGACGGATACGCTAGCTTGCACCAATACGATTAGCGCCGACGCCAACCAAACCCAAGCGCCTCCCGTAGCGATTGTGGGTCCCGATCGCTTCTGCCCCGGCACAAGCCTCGCCTTAAGCGCTAGCCCGGGCTTTACCGCTTACGAATGGAGTACCGGAGACAGTAGCCCATCCACCAGTGTAACTACCGCGACTACGGTTTACCTCACGGCTACGGACGCCAATGGCTGCACAGCGCAGGACAGTTTAGTCGTCGGTAACTTTCCCGCGCCCGACCTGAGTATTAACGGTGCTGCGCTCATTTGCGCAGGGGATACGACTACGTTAGCGGCTGCACCTAATTTCAGCGGATTTCAGTGGTCGACGGGGGAAACGACAGCCAATATCCAGGTCCACCTTCCGGGTGACTACACCCTCATTGCGCAAGATGAGAATGCTTGCGTAGACACGGCGTTTTTCACCTTGATGACCCAAAACCTACCCGACGTCAGCGTTGCTGGTCAACAATATTTGTGTGCCAATGATACGACCGAACTAGTGGCCAGCGCGGGTTTCGAGCATTACTTATGGTCTACGGGAGTGGAAACCGACCAACTCCGTGTTCACACGCCAGGAACTTACCAAGTGTCGGTAACCGATACCCTCGGCTGCGTCGGTAACGCTAGCGTTACGCTCGTTGATGCGGCCCCCAGTTTGGCCCTGAGCGACAATGCGAACCTCTGTACGGGGGATACGCTCCAACTTATGGCCGCTGATACCTTTGCCACCTACCAATGGTCAACGGGCAGCACGAGCGCACAAACCTTCGTTACGGAGAGCGGAGAAGTTAGCCTGACGGTGACCAACGATAGCTCCTGTGTGGCATCGACTAGTATTACGATCAGTAGTTTCCCCTTACCGGAACCGCAGATTTTGGGCGACTCTATCTTCTGCCCCGCCACTTCAACGACCTTGAACGTGGCACCCATTTTTACCACTTACGCTTGGAATACGCCCACGAATACCGGACCAACCATCACGCCCGCCGTGGCGGGTATGTACAGCGTGACCGTTACGGATGACAACGGTTGTAGCGGCACCGACTCGCTCAACGTACTGACCTTTTCGGTGGAACCACTGCATATTTCCGGCCCGACGAGTTTCTGTGCCGATGCTTCTACTACCCTACTGGCTAGTCCTGGCTTCACGACTTACAGTTGGGACAATGGAGCGGAAGGTACCTCAGCGATCTATACGCAAGGGGGGACGGCTACCCTCACCGCTACGGATGAGAATAACTGCGTGGCTACTGCGGATACTTTGCTCACGGCTTGGCCGCTTCCCCAGCCAACTATCCAGGGCGACAGCCTGGTTTGCACGGGTGAAGCCGCTACCCTCAGCGTGGCGGATGACTTTATTAATTACCAATGGTCAACGGGGGCAACCGTCACCAGTATCACCACCGATCAGACAGGGCCGATTTCGCTAACGGTCGAAGATGGGAACGGCTGCGTTGGTACGACCAATACGACGCTGGCCAATCACCCCGAACCCCAACTGAGCATTGACGCTCCTGCGGGAGTCTGTTCGGGAAGTACGGTGAGCCTCAATGCGCCCGCTACTTTTGCGACTTACCAGTGGTCTACGACTGCTAATACTGCTGCTATTTCCACCAGTACGGCGGGCGTCTATCAATTGACCATCACGGATGAGAATGGCTGCGCCGCAGCGGACACCGTCACTTTGGCCTCGTTTGCTTTGCCGACGTTTACCCTCGTTGGTGATCCAGCATTTTGCGCGGGTAACAGTACTATTTTTAGTATTGAAAACCCCAATGACTGGCAACTGAATTGGTCCAACGGCAGCACTGCGGACAGCACGTTGGTCGACGCTCCTGGTCTACTGGGCCTGTTGGTTACGGACGAAAACGGATGTAGCGACACCACCAGTATTAACGTTGCCGAGCTGCCGCTCCCCTCCCCTACCATCGACGGCGAGCTGCTGTTCTGTCCAGAAGGTTCAACTACCCTCTCAGTGGTAGAAAGCTACCCCAGCTACCAATGGCCCGGCGGCGTGACGACTGCGAGCCTCGCGGTTGCACAAACGGGGGATTATACCGTCACCGTCACGGATGCACAGGGTTGTAACGGCACCGCAACGGCGAGCGTTGCTAACCATCCGCCCCCTACCTTCCAGCTCGTAGCGCCCGAGGGAATTTGTGCCGAAAGTAGCTATTTGGTCCAAGGCCCAACGGGTTTCGACGCCTACCAATGGTCCGACGGCTCGACGAATACGACTTACAGTTTACCAGCAGGTGAATCGGTTGCGCTGACGATCACTGATGCCAATACTTGTAGCGCAGCGGATACGGTTAGCTTACTGAGCTACGCCCTACCGATGCCCAGTTTGACGGGTAACTTGTCGTTCTGCACGGATAATACGACTACTTTGGGAGTAGAAACACTAGAAGAAGTCACCTACGAGTGGTCCACCGGTGCTACCACCGACACTTTACTCATCAGTCAAGCGGGTGATTACGCCGTTACGGTCACGGACAATAATGGTTGTACGGGCGTTGCGGCCGCTGGCGTTACGGAAGTAGCCAACCTCAGCCCCAGCATCCAAGGTCAAACGCCGTTCTGTCCCGGCACGTCGACTACGCTGAGTAGCACCGCTGCTTACGCGACCTATCTTTGGTCTAACAACGGTGAAACGGCCAGTATAGAAATTTCGGAACCAGGACTATACACCCTTTCGGTCACCGACGAACAGGGTTGTACGGGAGACACAACGATCAACGTAACTCTGCACAACTTACCCCCAGTGGCCATCCAGGGCGACTCGGCAGTTTGCGCCGGAAATTCGGCCATTTGGCAGGTCATTGGGGACGTGGATACTTACCAATGGAGTAACGCCTCTGCCACCGTAACTACGCTCGTGGAAACGGCTAACACCTACACCGTCACGGTCACCGACGCTAATGACTGTCCGCAGGTATTGTCCGCTGATTTCGATGTATGGGAATTGCCCACCCCGAGCATCGACGGCAATACCAGTTTTTGCGTCGACGAAACGACGGAACTGAGTGTTACTACGTCTTACCCCAGTTACCAGTGGAGTACGGGCGGCGAAGACCAGCAGGTTACCGTTATTGCGGAAGGTCTCGTGAGTGTGACCGTCACCGATGGGCAGGGTTGCCAGGGCAGCAATTCGACCATGGTAACCGTCCTACCCTTACCCGTAGCGGACGCGGGGGCGGACGCCGCGCTGGATTGTGGTCATCCAATAACCACCCTGGGAGCGGATAACAACCCTACCGGAGACGATTATGATTATTCCTGGACGGGACCCGGTATTGACAATACGAATGCGTTTGCGCCCAGCCCCAGCGTTGGGGAAGCGGGGGAATATACCCTCCAAATTATGAATACGAGTACGGGTTGCGCCAGCATGACGGCCACCGTAATGGTAACGGACGACCGCTACGAACCTGAAGTCATCATAAGCGTTCCTGACAGCCTAGACTGTACTACCGAAACGGTGACTTTGGACGGTAGCAGTTCTCAAACGAGTCCATCCTTACTGTACCAATGGTTGGATCAAAATAACGAACCCATCGCCGGGGCCAATGGCCCGTTCTATCAGGCTACCGACGCGCAACTGTACACGCTACTCCTAGTGGATACCCTGACCAGTTGTGAGGGTAGCAGCACGGTCAGTGTGAGTAATAATACTAGCTTCCCTGCCGTGAACGCTGGTCCGGACCAGGACCTTAATTGCGCCACGCCTACCGCAACGGTACTAGGAACAGTATCACCTAATTCCGCCGCCATCGTAACGCAGTGGCTCAACGAAGACGGCGCAGCGCTCGTAGCGCAAAATGAACTCAGTTGGCAAGCTAATACGCTCGGCTTGTATCAACTCCTAGCTACGGACACGACCAATGGTTGTAGTACGTTGGATACCATGTTCGTTACGGAAGATTTCGTTGCCCCCGTAGCTGTGGTGAGCGATGACCTCCTCTTGCCCTGCGACGAAGCCAGCGTAACCATCAGCGGGCAGGGCAGTACGACCGCTCCCGGACTGAGTTATCAGTGGTACTACGAGGAGGCACCGATTGCCGGTGCCAATCAAGTGCAGTGGGAGGCGACTTTACCCGGTATCTACGAATTATTGGTACTCAACGCCAATAACGGCTGTGCGGACACGGC
>JBCDIR010000185.1:0-5951 GCA_038748735.1 Bacteroidota bacterium
GAATTTGCGTCGCTTCATGTCTGAATTTATTGACCTGGTCTCGGCTCAGCCGAGAGCCAGGAGGGACGATTTTTATTCTAGGTTCCTTATTTATCGAATAGGCGATGCCTCCTTGTCATCGCCAGGGCAAACGCATCAAAATGCCTTACCCTTGTTTTTTAGCCAAGTTCCTTTCGATGCTAGCAATATTCTTAGCTTTCGCCTCTAGCCGGCTGGGCTCTTCCTTTTTGCATTGCCAAAAAAGGAAGCAAAAACGCTAGAAAATGCAAACTCCCTCCGGTCAAACAGTGCATTTTCGGGCCACCGCCACCCATCTTGACGTGTTCTGGGACAGTTAAATTTGATGCGTTTACCCTATGTCATCGCAGGATGGGATGCGTAGCAACACGTCCTTTCGTGTTGTGGGGAGATGTATGGCAGGTGCGTCTTTACAGGGTATTTTGGTGTAATTCTGCGGCGCGGTGGATGGCCTTGCGCATTCGGTAGTAGGTTCCGCAGCGGCAGATGTTGACGATATTGTTGTCAATATCTTCGTCGGTGGGGTTGGGAATTTTTTCTAACATGGCTGCTGCCGCCATCATAAAACCGGGTTGGCAGTAACCGCACTGGGGTACAATTTCTTCGATCCACGCCTGCTGTACGGCGTGCAGGGCCTTGCCCGGTGCTAAGCCTTCGATAGTCGTAATGGTCTTACCTTCCGCCATTTTAACGGGGTAAGAACAGGAACGAATCGCCGCACCGTCAACGTGTAGCGTACAGGCCCCGCAGGCGGCTTTGCCACAGCCAAACTTGGTGCCTTTGAGCTTTAACACATCGCGGACGACCCACAGTAAGGGCGTTTGTTCATCGACGTCGACGGTTTGTGCCTGGTCGTTGATAGTAAATGATACTTGCATAAGTCTTAATTTATGGCTTGCGGTCAGGATTATAACCTTCCAGGGCGCGACAAAAGGACATTATAATTGTTACAGATCGTTTACCTCGCTGAGGCAATTACTGCACAAGCAACATTCGAAAGCCTACTCCGCAGGAATAACGGCCCCCGCAGCAGCCCAATCTTTTACGGCCTGAATATAGTCTTTTTTGGAGACTGGTGGAAGTTCGCGCGGCTTTCCGTTGGCGTCGACGCCGGGTTCCCAGGCCCAGAGAACCAGTTCGTGCTCGGTGAGGTGCTTGACGGTTTCGGCTAGGCTGCGGCCACCGTTGCGCTCGGGATCGAGCATAGATTTAGCAATTTCTACCCGCGTGAGTCCTTCCCAGCGCATACTGAGTGGGGCCAGGTGCCATTCCGGGGCACCGGGTACGCCCGAATAAGGGTTGTTTTCCGTTTGGTGACAAGCCTTGCATTGCAGCGCCGCTACGCCGTGATTATCGGGACCCCGTTGCACGTTGAAATTATGAATGTGACTGTCTTCGCCCTGCAGCGGACGGTCGCCCGCCGGGTGACAATTGACACAACGCTTGTGCGTCAGTACGGCCATCATCTTATCGAAGGGTTGATCGCCGACGGGAGCAGTGGCGGGAACAGGAGCCGGAGCGGTCGGGTCAGCCTGCGCATCGGCCCAGTCGCTTGCGCCTAGCGTGATAACAATGATAGCCAACAAGACAAAAGTGAATTTAGCGGTAGTAGTGAAAGTGAGACGTGGGTTTTCGTATAACATTAGCATAAATTGAAATTCCCAGATAGCATCTCTACTACCCGGGAATCCACGCAAAAGTTCAGTCTTAACGTTGCGCTTACTCCTTCACCACCCGAATCAAGCCCGGCAAACGATCGTCGAGGATGCGGAGGAAATACGTCCCCGTCGGGTAAGCGTATAGTGACAAAGCACCCGTGTACTGGCCATTATACTGAGGCAGTTGGCTGCGGTACAAGCGGCGACCTCGCACATCGTATACTTCCAAGGGTAGAAACAACTCCCGCGCTTCCAGTCCTACCACCTCCAACTGGAATACACCTTTAGTCGGGTTGGGATAGATACGCACGTACTCCCCTTGCACTACCGGGTCGTTGACGCCGACGGTGATGTCGACCGTAACGGTTTGAGTGATACTGCAACCTAAGCCATCGTTGACGGTAATTTCGTATTCGCCACCCGCCAAGCCGTCGAAAATGGGACTATCCTGTGGGTTGCCACCGTCAATTTGGTAGGTCAGATCCCCGGCAGCGCTGCTGGCATCTACCTCGATGGAACCGTCGTTAGCGTTGTTCGTCGATTCGTTGACAATGCTAAAAGAAGCATCCAGCGTACAGGCGGCAATCGTGACTGTTTCTTCGTAAGAACAGCCACCCAGCCCCAGCACCACTACCTCATAATCGCCCGCAGCGAGACCCGTGAAAGTGTTGTCCGCCTGGAACGTATTTCCATTGTCAATACTGTACTCAAACGGCCCGAGTCCGGCCTCATCAATCATGATGATCATGCCGTCCGTTTCGCCTGCGGTACTGGTAGGAGAAGCTTCCACCGCAAAGTCGAGCATACAAACGAAAACAGCACAAAAGTCGCGCGTTTCGCCCGTGTCAAAGTCACCATCACTCGTTAGTAGTGGTAAACCTTCCGCGTCGGTGATGGTGTAGTTGCCGTCCCCTTGTTGACAACACAGCCCATCGCCGTAAGCATCTACAATCTCGAAGACGTAGCAGCGATCGGGGTCTAAGCACAGTGGTTCAATAATGAGTTCACCGTCTTGACCTCCGTAGTTGCCACCACTGAAGAGTACGGCACCGTCTTCGTTGAGGACTTCCCAGGAAATATCCTCCGGATACTGGTCCATCTGGATGTTTAAATTGAGCTCCACGCCGTCCAAAATGGTCACCACGTCGCGGCTGGTTCCGTTATTTTCGGGGCGCTCGTCCGCCTGGCTGTTGGGGGTATTGGCCGTAGCGAAAATTGTATTGGTCTCGTCCACTACGCCGGTCTTGGTAACGGGAATGAGCGTACTCTCACCGCTGACGAGACTACCCGTCCAGGCGATGGGATCCTGTGCTTCGCCGTTGAATGACCATTCTACGTTTGCCGTTTCTAACTCATTCGTTCCGAAGTTGGTCAAGACCAAATCAGCTCTGATGACCGTACCACAGTTGAGGTAATCATCCGTCGAGATGTTCGTGATAGCCACATCGCGGCGGGGCAGGTGAGTGACCGTTGCCACCAGCGTATCATTGCGAGCGAACTCGTCACCGAGTGTATTGACGAACAAGCGAAAATCATAATCGCCGAGCACGGATAAATCGACCGTTGCGTCAAAAGTGTGAAGGTAAGTACTATCGCTCTGCAGCGTCAGCTCCACGGTATCCAGTTCGAGGAGGTTCCCCTCGAATTCCAGTCCCAGCGTGAAGGTATCAATCGTTTTCAGTCCATCGTTGAGGACTAAGAAAGATACGGTTTCCGTCTCCGTCAATTCGCTGCTGGTCACGGGCGTTAGTAAACTGCTAGCCGCCAAATCAATACTATCACGGCTGAACTCAAACGCAATAATACGCGTGCGGGCCTGCCCACCTGGTCCGGCATATTCCGTCGTATGCCAAAAGGTCCGACCGTTGACCGGATCGACCGCCATATGGCCATAATCACCAAAACGACCACCGGAATTCAGGGTACTTTGCCCTTCCACCGCTACGTATTCCTCCACCGTCATACGGCCCAAAGTATCCGTAGCACGGCGCCCCGTAAAGCGTACGCCCGCAAAGGTGTTTTCACTACTCACATTATACGCCAAGCCAATATTACCTCTTCTGTCCACGGCAATACTGCCCATGAAGCGGTGCAGACCGTCGTCCGGTGCGTAGGTTCCTTCTTGGTAAATGCCCCAGCTTTGTCCAGGAATACGACGCAGCTCCATCCAACGGATTCCCGACAGTTCGTTACCATCTACATCGGTCATAAAGTTGAGGACAATGCTCTCGTGGGTGGTGAAGTTACGGTAGATCGACTGGTTCATTATCACCTCTGGAATACCGTCGAGTCCATTACCGTTCATTTGTGGAATACAAGCGAACCCAAAGCCCGGTGACGCACAAGCATGAGCGTCGAAAGGCGTACTCGGGATGGACGTGTTGGTGACTTCGGTCAAAGCCGGGTCGTCCCAGTTGAGTTTCACTTCGTACAGCTCGACCTGATCTTGATCGGCCATGCCCCAGGAGGAGTCATTGAGGGCTAAAAGGGTAGGCGTATCGCTGGAAGGCGCATCGCCAATCCAATTGACGGGGGTAGCGACGAAGAAACCGCCTACGGTATTGTCATTTCCCATCACGGCCAAGCGCTGAATGGACACTTCTTCTTCTCCGGCGAGCATCGCTGCGCGGTCGATGAAGTAAGCGTGTAACAAGCCTGCCCCACCTTCGTTAGTGGTCACTGAATAGGCATTGCCCCAAATACCGTACTTGGGATAGTCCGGAAAACTGGGGGTAGCAAAATTATAAGCGGACCATGCGCCCAGCGGATCGCTAGTTTCGGAGATGGCCACGAGCAACTGATTCCCCGGGGGGAATTCGGTCATAATCCAGCGTTCGGCTTCTTGGTCAAAGAGAACGATGGGGTCACCCGCCGAAGAGAAGCCTAGCGGATTCCAAATCGTGTTCGCAGCGAAAGCTTGGACGAGTTCACCAGTTTTGGTAAAAACCCCCATTTCCGTCACGTTGATGGCTTGTAGATAGTACTCCAAACCGACGTCTCCGGTGGGATCACTAGGGGAAGCACCATCAATCAGGCCATCGGTATTAACCAGCGGCTCAATGACCAGGGTATCACCACTTTTGGTCGGGCCGTTACCGAATTGTCGTAGCGGATCGGGACCGATATACTGTTTTTCTGGTGCAAGAATGGGGTGCAAGCGGCGGCCAGCAAAGTTGGGCGGGACGCGGCGTGGGCGCTTGGATAACTTACGGCGCTCACGGGTTGTTGATGGCACCGGTATCAACTCCCGAATGGGAGGAACTTTACCCAAATATTCGGCGTAAGTCACCTGCACGTCAATGGCAATGTTCTGTTGCGTTGGAGTGGGTAATTTACTGGACTGGGCTAAGCTCACGGCACCCAGCAAGCTCCCAACGAAGGTTAGGAGGAGCATTTTGATTTTCATATGCTAGCGTTGTTTGATGATGTTGCGATGGTACACCGACCTATTATCGAGAATACCAATTTAAGTCTAACAGAAGGGGTTTTCACTATTCCGAAAGCAAGCTACTACGCGAAGTTGGAATATTCTTTTCCTTATTAGTAAAATGTTCCCTGGCCAACAGAATATGACGGGAGGATGAGGTTTTGGGTAGCGGGTGGGGGGGTGCTTCGCTGCGCTCGCTTGGGGTAGCAGGATCGCTCGGCTACACCTCACTGTAGGTAGCAGGATATAGGACGCCGTTACGATGTACAATAGTAGTTAGGTAAAAGATACCTTTGCGTAAAACAACAATTCCATGCAAGTTGCCATTGACATCAGCCTTTATCCGCTCACGCAAGACTACGAGCCATCCATTATTGCTTTTATTCAGCAATTGCGCCAAGCAGACGGGTTACGCGTACATACTAACACCCTCAGCACCCAAGTCACGGGTGAATACAATACCGTAATGGCCGCACTGCAAAGTGCCATGAAGACGACTTTCCAGAACGGCCATACGCACAGTTTTGTGCTCAAAGTACTGAATGTGGAGGTGGAGCCGGGGGCGGTGGTGGAGATTGGATAAATATACTACATTTGAGTTTGCGTTAAAACTTGAAACATATGACACGTTTGCTCTTCTGTATATTACTCCTCAGCGGTTTATGGCTGGGATGTAATCCAACAAATTCTTCGACGCTTGCTCAATTGCGGCCCGACGATTGTATAATTCGCTTGGTAACGCCAGCCGTTTTTGATACTATCACGCAAACGTTCAACACCTACTCCGAACAGGAAGCCCAACACTATCCACACAAACGCCAGGAGATACAAATACGACCTGCCCGCAA
>JBCDIR010000186.1:0-5940 GCA_038748735.1 Bacteroidota bacterium
CCTTAATTTCGGCGGCGGTGGCGGTGGCGGCAGCTTCATTAACGAAGATTACGCTACCAATATCACCAAGACGAAGAATCCGGAAACTAGACACTCGATCAACGGTTATATTGATTACGCTTTTGAATGGTGTTATTCCATAAATATTGCAACGGCGACCAGCCCTGCCGCCTGTGATGCTCCCTACAGTGGGAGGGTTGCCGTGCTAATCAATCCCTGTACCGTACTCAGTGATATCCAGCTTTCCTCGGGCACTGATATCTTCACGCCTACTAGTTTTGGTACCACGGGTAATGTGGTTACTTTTAGTGATTTGCCAGCTGGTAATTACCGGGTGCAGGAAATGCGGGACGTCCATTTGATCAAGGAATGGGGAACGGTAACGATTACGGGAAATGGGGACACGCAAGCTCCGCAACTTAATTGTGTGGGAACTGAAGTGGGAGTTGGGAATGATTTTAACCTGGCGTTGGGCGATACCTTAACCCTAACCATCGACGATATCATTACGGACGTTAGTGATAACTGTGGCATTGCTGAGCTTGCATTATACCGGGATGATGATAGCGATCCGGTGAATACCCCGCCTAGCTTGGTGGACCAAATCGTTTTCACCAACAAGGATGTAGGTACCTGGACCGGGACGGTTTATGCGGTTGATATCCACGGTCAGCGGACGCAGTGTAATTACAGCCTGTACGTAGAGGACATCCCTTATTTCCCTAATGGTTGTAATGCTACCCTACGACTGGGGCCTGAAGGAACCGTTTCCCTCACGGACGAGGATTTACCTGCTGGTTTCGATTACGTTACCCCGGCAAGCGGATTGCAGTATACTTACGATACACAGCAATATACTTGTAACGACCTTGGGCTCAATACCCGGGTAGTTACGGTAATTGATGAGGTCGGTAACCAAAGCAGCTGCACGGCTACAATTAGGGTGGTAGACCGGCTCGATCCCGTAGTCGATTGCCGGGACGTAACCTACACCATTGACGAAAACAACCCTAACCCTACCATTAACTACCTAGACTTTATCCGTTCGGCCACCGATAATTGCCTTACGGAGGCGGAGCTGCTGGCCGGCTACTCCTGGGATACCAACGTCTTACCGTTAACGCTGGACTGTAGTCACGTAGGGGTGTATGATATCACCTTACCTGCCGTTCCGGTAGCCCACGAGACCTTACCTCGTTGTCGGGCTCGACTGTTTGTGCGAGAGACAATTGAGCCAATCATCACCTGCCGGGACACGACCTTCCACATCAGCAACGAAACGAGTTCGGTATTTACCCGGGAAACCCTCCCGATCAACTCCGTTAGCGACAACTGCGTGGACAGTTCCCAGCTGATTTATACCTGGATGGCGCACGATAACTTCCGCTGTGAAGACGTTGGTACCACGGTTTTTTGGGTGCAGGTAAACGACGGGAATGGCAACAGTGATAGGTGCTATTTTAACGTGAATATCCTGGAGCCAACGGGGGAGAATGTGGTCTTTCCTTGCCGTAGTCAAACGATTTATCTTTCCGCGGGGAACAATTACAGCCGTACGATTCAACCAAGTCGGTTTTCTGCGGGGGTACGTACGGAAATATGCCAGGTCGACGTGCCAGGTACGCTGTCATTTGCCGAGGGTCAGGAAACTTACTTTGATTGCTCGAATTACCTAGAGTCTCCCCATCCGGTCAACCTCATTTACACCCCCGACGATGGCTCTCCGGCGGCTACCTGTTCGACTACGGTAAGGGTGGTTAGAGATGGGTTTCCCAGTATCACTTGCCCGAGCGGTACCATTGAATTGGAGGCTACTTACGAAGACTGCGGAGCGATTTACACATACGACATAACGGCAACCGACCCGGGCTGCCCTGAACTAGGGGTAGACATTTCTCTAATAAACGGGCTGCCCAGTGGGAGCACGTTCCCGGTTGGAACTACGCCGATGTTGCTTGAGGCGACTAACGTCAATGGTACGGCTGTTTCCTGCAATTTTGCCGTCACCGTAACGGCTCCGTCGGAGGCCCCTACCCTTACTTGTCCTGAAGACTACACGGTTACCATTGCGGATAACGCCTGTAGCACCACTATTGATACCAGCGCCATTTTTCAGGAATCCTGCTACCTGAGCAATACCCAATTCCGGGGTCCCGCCATGGGTACGGAATTAGAGCCAGATACCTATAATTTTGGCTTCCGGACTACGAATACCCGAACCAACGCATCGTCCCAATGTACCTTTCAGGTTACCATAGCGGGCGGTAATACCAGCCCTACGGCCATCTGTAAGGATACTACCGTCACCCTGGCCGCCAATAACGTTACCCTCACTGCCGATTACATTGATGGAGGTTCTTTTGGACGCTGCTCACCCATCGTTACCCGATTTATTATCCCGAATCGGTTCAACTGTTCTGATTTTGGCACCCAGACAGTGGACCTACTTGTTCGTGACGAAAACTTTGTATCCAGTACTTGTGAAGCATCGCTGACGCTGATTCCCGCGGACCCGATTTGTCAAGACGTTACGGTGTCGGTAACCGAATCTGGAATAGCGAGCATCGTTCCGGAGGATGTTTTGGCCAACGGGATGTGTAATAGTCGGACTACCCTGAGCTTGGATCAGTCCGAATTTGATTGTACCCAGCTCGGCACTCAATTAGTAACCCTGACCCGGACGCTTGGTGGTTACAGCAAAAGCTGCACCGCCACGGTCACCGTTACTGACGCGTCAGACATTTGCCCCTCCAACGATCTGCTGGTGGACGTCAAGGCCATCTTGGCTGGCCCCTACGACCCCGGTAGTGGGCTGATGAGCGATCATTTACGTGCGCTGGGGCTTATTCCCACCAGCTCTCCTTACGCCAACGCTCCCGCAAGCGTATCCCCCACGGTCTTCTCGGTAAGTGGTAGTGATGCCATCGTGGACTGGGTAGTAGTTGAATTACACAGTGCTGCCGACAATACCGTAGTGTTACACCGTCGGGCGGCCTTACTTCAGCGCGATGGGGACGTAGTAGACGTTGACGGCGTCAGCCCGGTAGCCTTTTCCGAAGCGGAGGCGGGTGAATATTTCGTGGCCATCAAACACCGTAACCACCTGGCGATGATGACGCAGAACGCTGTACTGCTAGAATAAAGCAATTGCTTTGCGGTAGATCAAGATCACTGCTTCTAATCCCCCACTTTGCACCTGCGTTCGCGCCATAAACACCGTATGATGAGTAGGCGCGGCCGCAGGTGCATTATTTGGGTATCGAGGGGCCGTGCGCACGCACTCAGTATCTCACGTTTTACCGTCTAGGTACAGATGGGAGCAGCTCCCATCCGGGAAGTACCGCTTGACGAAGAGGTTGTCCAACCCACGGTTAGGTCACCTAGCTACCTCCAGCAACATAAGCTTAAACCTTTGAGACAATAGTAACAATCCTGCAACAAGGGGTGCTCACACCTTTGGGTTGTTGAAATTAGTACCCAATTAATATGACCTACGCACATAAAATCACCACTGCCCTAGTTTTATTGACCTGTTTGTTTAATTATCTTTCTGGGATAACAGCCCAGTCCACCACCTGGGAGGGCGACGTCAACGACAGTTGGTTTACCGCCGGTAACTGGACCAACGGCGTGCCTGATGCCACTACGGAGGCCATCATCGCGTCCGTAGCTCCCGGTAACCAAAACTGCGTCATCGATCAACTCAGTGGGACGGCGAGAAAGGTAACCATCCAGCCCGCAGGGCAGCTCACCGTACAAGCGGGGGCACCAGCTTTAACGATTACGGTTAGTGATGGCGACCAAGGTATCGACGTAGCTTCCACCGGGGGATTAAGTATCGGCGGGACCATCAACATTGTTGCCAGCGGGAGTAATGCCGCGGAGGGCCTGGTAAACCGCGGGACGGTAGACATTACGGGTAACCTCAACGTTAATGGTATGACAAAGGAAGGCATACTCAACCTTACTGATGGGACGGTAAACCTGGATGGCGGTAGGATCAGCATCGATAATATTGGAGACCAGGGAATTTCCATCGATAACGGCGGTACGATTACTAACGAGGGAACCATTACCGTTACCAGAACTAACGATGACGAGGAAGCTTTCGTTAATCGGGACAGTTTAATCAATCGGGGAACCATCAACCTTACGCGCGGTAGCGTTGGTCTGCGCAGTGAGGGCGGCTCCAGACTCCTCAACGAAGTGGGTGGGGTAATCAACACCACCAACTGTCTGCGCGGGGTAGAGTTGTTCACCGCCGTTTTTAATGATGGTACATTCACGATAAATGGAGGCGATATAGGGTTTAGCGCACGGAGGGGTTTTGAGAATAATAGACCAGGAATAATTCAGGTCGATGGAACCGCTGGACCGGGCTTCAAAGCGCAGTCAAACAATAGCTTTTTGAACTTTGGCACCATCGCTTTGGGCGTAAATACGGCCATTGCGGATACGGCGATGATCGTGAATGTTCGCGGGGGCTCCGGAAATTACGGGGCCGGAGAGATTACCATTGGTAGTGGAACTGAGGGCCTTGTTGTCCTTAGGGCTAATTTTGAAAACCGGGCCGCACTCAACATTGACAATACCGTCAATGAAGCGATCAAAATCGCGACGGACGCGGGCTTGTTTGCCTTTGATGATACCATTGCCATCGGCGATAATTCGCCTACTGGTGGTGGCATAATCAATAATGGCAATTTCATCATCGGACCTAGTGCTGCGATACGGGTTCGTACGACATCCAGTGTGGGTATACAGGTGAATGATCGCCTGAACAACAATGGTATTCTCTTCACCAATCAGGCTTTGCTGGCGGGTGATACCTCCCGAGTAAGCGGTAGCGGCTCTTTTGAGCTACAGGGCGATTGGAACTGTACCGGTGAAACGGACATTGGCGGTGCGGAGCTGATCATGAGTGGGACGAACCCTTCCTCCATCACCAATACGCAGGAACCACTGGAGGTAGCGGTGCTGTTTGCCGACGAAACGGATGGCGTGCTGACCCTTAACTCGGAGCTACTGATTAACGAGGAACTTAACCTCTCCGAAGGTACGCTGGACCTCAACGGCCAGGTGGTCACGCTGGCCGAAACCGCCAACCTCGTAGGCGAAAGTGAAACCACCTATGTCTTCGACTCCGAAGGCTCCGGAGCGGGTTTTCTTACCCACACCCGCGCCGTTAACAACCAAAACAACCTGTCCCCCGCTGGCTTAGGGGTAACCCTTTTCACGCCAAACGACCTGGGTGATTTAACCATCCGCCGCCGGCACTACACCAGCGTAGGAGGAACCGCCATCGTTAACCGAACGTACGAAGTATTTTACACCAGTCCGGAGGGAGCTTTAAGTTTACGTTTCACCTACCTGGATCGAGAATTGGGTAGCATTAACGAAAGCGACCTGGAAGTCTTCACAGTGGAAAACGGTAGCCTGACCGAAGTCTCCGCTACTTCCTTTGATCCCGCCAACAACACCATCGAATACGAGGATACCCTGATCAACGCCCAGTTTGCCTTCGCGGCAATCGACCGGTTGCTGACCTGGACGGGGGCTATTTCCGAAGATTGGTTTACTGCAGGAAACTGGGAGCCCCAAGTAATTCCCACGGCTGATTTCGACGTCGTCATTCCCGAGGTTACCACCAACGATCCAATCATTTCGGCAACTGCCGGTAACTTTGCCCGGGTACGATCCATTGTTGTGGAGGCAAATGCTTCCCTGACGAATGACCTTTTTTTAGACGTTGATGGCGCTTTGGATACCGCAATCGTTGTGTCCGGAACGTTCACTAATAACGCTAACCTGTTGGTTTTTGATGCTGGTGCAATGGGTATCTACGTAGCGCCTACTGGAACGTTTACCAATACCGGTAACCTGCGCCACGATCGGTTTGAGGTAGTAGGGGGAGACTTTCTGCAAAACGCTGGAGCTTGC
>JBCDIR010000187.1:0-5929 GCA_038748735.1 Bacteroidota bacterium
ACTTTTAGCATTACGACTACTCTTCTTTTTTGACGACCGAACACCTACGGAAACCGTCTACTGTACAACAGATTGGCAACGTTTACTAGACATAAGGAATCTACCCCTCAGAGGACCAACTGGACTTAGCCTTTGAGTTAAATACAATTCGATGAATACTAGAATTTGGCCGTTGATATCGCTGAGTATAGTCTTGCTGTTAGTGACACAAGCGTTAACTGCACAAACTGTCATCTTTTTTGAAGACTTTGAGGCCCCCATAGAACAAAACGGGGCGACTATGGGTAATAGCGATGAAGGGTATTCTTGGACGAGTGATTGCCCCACTTGTCTACCTCCAAATGACTTTTTCGTTACGTTAAATGGAGCACTTCGTGGTCAAGATACAAACGGACCAGCTACATTCTACTCATCAGGGATTGATGCCACCGGTTGTTTATTATTAACCCTGCAATTTGATTACGATGGTCCGTTCGGCTTTTCAGGCTCAGGGATGACTAGCTTTGAGTGTCCCGGTGAGTGCGGAGACTGTTCTGGTAATATTGAGGACGTCACTGTTGATGATTGTTTTAACTGTTGGGATTTTATTGCTTGGGAAATTACGTCTGGTTCCGTTACAGACGGTAATGTTCCTTTAGGCCTTGATTGTAATTCAAGTTCAACGGGTGCGGTAGAATCTGAGCCGCTTTGTATGAATCAGCCCGGTACAGATCCTTCTAATGTAGATTTAACTATTAGTATGGCTAACTGGTCCAGTAACGAATGGTTGGATATCGACAACGTAACCATCCTCTGCTACACCGAACAAGAAGCCAACGACAACGGTATTACCATCCCGGCGGGTTGCTTGCCCAGCTGTACGATTGACATAGATGACGTAGCAACGACCGAACCCAGTTGTGGTAATAGTACGGACGGAGATATAACAATCGACGTTACGAGTTCGGGCCTGAGTGGGAGTTTGGAATATTCGATTGATAATGGCAACAGCTTCCAGTCGAGCAACTTTTTCCCTAACCTCGGACCCGGTACTTACGATATTATCGTGCAAGACGACAACGATAGTGGTTGTCAAGCGAGCAGTAGCGTCACACTTAGTGCGATCTCCAACATCCCCAATCCCAACCCACCGCCCCCCCTCCAAGTCTGCTACAGTTTTGCCCCACTTGGCTTTGATGTAATTAACTTGACGGAAGTCGAGGACGCACTCACCAATTTTGATCCTGGCCTCGACGTCACGCTCTATTTCGACGCGGCGGCTACTGACGACATTGACGTGACGGACCCTAACGACATCAATACGTTTATTGCGCTGCTACCAACTACTATCTACGCTACCATTTCGGACGGAACTTGCGAAAGTGGAACGGTTCCCGTTTCCTTGCAGTTGGCACAGAACCCGCCCTCGCCCAGCGATGGGATGCTCACGGGCTGTGGCAATGGTAATGTCACCTTTGACCTTACGGACGCCGACGGTCAATTCGACAGCGGAGGCTCCCTAACCGTTACCTACCATTCTAGTCAACCTGATGCTCAAGACGGGGTAAATCCGATCACTATGGTGACTACTTCCTCGTCCACCTCCGTAGTGGTGCGCTTGGAAAATAGCAATGGTTGCCCTGCTTTTGCCCTTTTAAACCTAGTCTTAGGCAACGGCCCTACCATTGACGACGCCACCTTAGCAGGCTGCGATAACGGCAGCGGCGAAGCGACCTTCGACCTGACCGAAGCCGAAAACGACATCCGCAACGGACAAAGTGGTATCATCACTTTTTACGAAGACATTGGTCTTAATAACCCCATCGGTGATCCTACGGACTATACTTCCTTCGCTGATGAAGTGTACGCCGTACTGGACGACGGAAGTGGCTGCCCCTCCGCTCCTGCTACCGTGACCTTAGATATTATTACGATTGACACCGACCAAATAGGATTGTCTTTTAGCCCGGAGTCAGGCTGTGGATTGACCCCAGTAGACGTGATACTGAATGCCCCGCCCGTCCCAGCGGGTGACTTTACCTTCGTGGTGAGTTATTTCCCCGAAAGTGGAGGGGTTTCCTCTACACTCAGCTTAGTGGGACAAGACGGCGACTCTAACTTCACCCTCAACATAGACGAACCGACGGTGTTTCAGCTGTCCATGGTCACGAGTTCGGGACCCAGTTTCTGCGAGGTCATCTTCGATCCGCCACTGGAATACCTTATCGACATCAACGCAGCTCCCGATGCCGTTCCCGCCGAAGTCACCGCCTGCGCTGATGCCTTTGGAGATGGTACTTTCGATCTGACCGAGGCGGAGTCTACGATTAACGATGGTAGTGGTTTGCCCGTCATTTTTTACGAAGATATTGGTCTCAATAGCGAGATTACCAACCCCACTAATTACGTCTCTTCTGCCACTACCATCTATGCGGTAGTAGACGGCGGTGGGAGCTGTACGAGTGCAACTGTCGAAGTAGACTTGTTGTTGGATGAACCGCCCAGCCCATTCAATATTTTCCTGACGCCCGAGGAAAGCTGCGGACCGACGGATGTTACCATTGACTTTCAACTACCGGGCGGAGAACTGTTTGATGTGGACGTTACGTACACGAATAGCAGCGGCAGTACGACGGTTACCTTCCCCAACTTCGGCGACTTCTCTACCATCGTAGAATTTATCTCCGAAACGACGACCTTCAGTATATCCTCCATTACCAATGAGCAGGGTTGCACTTTTCCGGTTGATCCGCCCTTAACGGAAACGATCATCATTGGCGGCGGAATAACAGCCAGCGAACCACCGCCGCTCAGTGGATGTGAAAACCTTGCGGGTAATGTCGTTTTTGACCTAACCGAAACGGAAAATGACATCCTCGGTGGCCAGTCCGGTACGGTGATTTTCTACGAGGATAGCGGCGCTAGTATTGAGATTACTAATCCTTTCAGCTACACCAGTCCCGCTGGTGTGGTCTACGCCCTTATTGACGACGGTTCGGGTTGTACTTCCTCTCCCGTAGAGGTGAACCTCGTTACCCTGCCCCGTCCGGATGGCTTTATTACTATCATCAATCCGATCTCTTGTGCTGGTGCTGCCGACGGGGAAATTGAATTGACCATCACGACCGGAGGAGGACCATTTGAATTGAACTGGAACCTCCCGCAATTTGCTGGACAGACCATTTTGACGGATCTATCTGCTTTAGATTATGATGTACAAATTGTAGGTGCTAACGGCTGTACTGGTGAGGCTGACGTTTTACTGACGGACCCGCAGTCCCTCAATCTTGATTGTCCGCTTAATGTGACTCCGGAATCTACCATTGGTGCGGCGGACGGCGAAGTAGATTTTGACATCAGCGGCGGAACGGCACCTTATACCATCGAACTCATTGGGCCAACCGCCACTGTTAACCCCGGCCAACCCGCCGGTTTCTACACCTACAATAACCTAGCAGCAGGGAACTATACCCTGACGATTCTGGATGAAAATGGTTGTTTTACAGATTGCGCATTCACCATCCCAGAAGGCAGTTGCAACCTGAATGCTACCCTAATGGCCTCCGATCCTGACTGTAACGACAGTAACGACGGTAGCATTATTGTCGATATCACTTCCGGCGCGGGCGGCTACACTTACGACTGGTCCGATGACCAGTACGATGGGCAGAACATTATCGGTAATTTGCCACCGGGTACCTACGAGTTGACCATTACGGATATGGCGGGCTGTGAACGTCCTCTTTCGGAAGTGCTAATGCCACCACCAGCGTTAAACTTAGCCTGCAACGCCAACGGCGAAGGCGAAGGCAACGGTCCCAACAGCTATTCCTTTACGTACAGCGGCGGTACGCCCTTTTACGTGCTCGAGTTGGACGGTCCCACCAGTACCACCTTCACCCAAAATACGCCGGGGGTGTACGATACGGGCGTATTGCCGGAAGGCAATTACACCTTCACACTCACCGACGAAAACGGTTGCAACGAGAGCTGCACCTTCCTGATCGAACCCATCTGCGATCTCGCGTTAGCGCCCATTGAAACGGATCCGCTTTGCGCCAATACCGCTACGGGAGCTATTGATCTAATGGCTACGAGTAGCCAGGCCATCTTCGTTTTCGATTGGAGTGATGATGACCTCGATGGGCAAGCTGCTCCAACGGGTTTAACGGCGGGTACTTACGCCGTGACGGTCATAGACGCCACTGGCTGCACGGAAACCGAGTCGGTTACGCTCAGCGCCACGGGCAGTAACATTACGATTGACTGTTCACAGGTGAGCAATCCTTCCAATCCGGCGGGGACCGACGGCGGGGTAGACGTGGTATTCGCGGGTGGTACAGGACCGTACACCATTACTTGGTCGGGCACGGTTTCAGGTTCGGAAACGGTCAGCACCGCCGGAACCTTCCAAATCACTCCCCTCAGCGTAGGGCCGTACACCGTAACAATCACCGACGCTAACGGCTGCTCGGAGACGTGCAATTTTGTTATTACGAACGACGAAAATTGTAACTTCACTTTTAGCATTAGCAGTACTGCCGAGAGCTGTGCTGGGGCCATGGACGGTACGGTCAGCTTCAGCTTAATCGAAGGACAAACGGACTATACCTTCTTGTGGAGTGACCCCAGTTTTAATACGACGGCTAGCAGTACCGGATTTATTACTTTCGACAATTTCCCGGCGGGCAACTACGCCGTAACCGTGGTAGACGCCAGCAATTGCGTAGACGAAGGTATGATCGAAGTGGCCGGATTCCCCCCCATCGAATACGCCTGCGAAGTCGGAAATGACCCCAGCTCCACCATCGCAACGGACGGGAGTATCAATATTGTTTTCAACGATCCGGGAGATACGGGTCCGTACAATATTTTTTACGATAACGGAGCCGGTGTTAACGGTATCATTCCGGCGATGGAAGGCAATAATGTGATTGAAAATCTTCCCGTCGGCACTTACACTATCGAATTGTCGAACGGCGTTTGTACGGAACCCTGTTCCGTCACGCTGAGTTCCAATAGTTGCACCTTCGGTCTGACGCTTTTTCCGCAGGCGGAAACTTGCGTAGGCGCTAATGATGGTTCGGGCACCCTGGTTGCTTCGGGCGGTGAGGCTCCGTACACTTATCTTTGGTCTACGGACGATACGACGGCTCAAGTAACAAATTTAGCTCCCGGTAATTACTCCGCTACCGTCACCGACGGAAACGGTTGTATTGCGCTCGCCAGCGGGGAAGTTATGGCGGGTAGCCCGCTACCGACCGTTGTGTTGCCTGCGGATACGAGCATCTGCCACGACGACTGCATCGACTTGGAATTCAACGTAGCGGGTACACCTGACTTTACGATCCAGTACACGCTGTTTTCTGGTGGTATTAGCCTCACGGATCGGTTTACCACCACGGATAACCCCATCAACCGTCTCTTGTGTACGGCGGATTTGGGTTTGGCCGCCGGCGAAATTGTGCTTATCGTTGATTCCTTATTTGACGCTAATTGCTTCAGTTTACCGATGGATACGCTCCTCATCGACTATCAGGCGCCGTTACGGGATACGCTCCTGGCCACTATTTGTTCCGGCGATACTTTAACGGTCAACGGTACGGATTTTTCTGCGAGTAATCTCTCGGGGGAAGTCGTATTTACTGGTGCAACTCCAGCGGATTGCGACACGCTCCGCCACGTAGAAATCCAGTTTTTCCCGACCAACGAAACGAATCAAACCTTCACGGTCTGTCAGGGCGATACGCTTTTCTTGCAGGGACAAGCATTCCACGCTAATAACACGACGGGAACAGTCATTTTTGCGGGTGAGGATGCTAATGGCTGTGATTCTATCGTCAATGTGACGCTGGTTGAGCAGCAAGCGGTACTAGAAGATGTCACGCCGAGCCTGTGTATTGGCGATTCGCTGCTCATCGCGGGACAGTGGTTCTCTAATCTTAACCAG
>JBCDIR010000188.1:0-5899 GCA_038748735.1 Bacteroidota bacterium
ACTGGCGGATAAAATAGCGAGTCTGTGGCCGCGTACAACGGTGGGTAAGCCTTACGTCGTCTGTACGGGGGGCGAGCCGCTCTTGCAACTCGACGAGTCGCTCATCGAAGCGTTACACGCTCGTAACTTTGAAGTGGCGGTAGAAACTAACGGGACCCGACCTGCCCCGGCGGGCATCGACTGGATTTGTGTTAGCCCCAAGGCAAATACGGAGATCGTGCTGACCAAAGGCCACGAACTCAAACTGGTCCATCCGCAGCCCGGGGCCGAACCGGAGCGTTACGCTGATTTTGACTTTGAGCACTTCTACCTCCAACCGATGGACTCGCCCGAACAGGCAGCTAATACCCAGGCGTGCTTAGCCTATTGTATGGCTCAACCGCAGTGGAAACTGAGTCTGCAAACTCACAAATTCTTGGGAATCGAGTGAGCAGTTTACGGCATAAAATAGTGGGTACGGGCATCCGGCTGCGAGCGATCTTTCAGTTCTTAACGCAGCGCCTTCGTCGCCTGGGACGACACGTGTTGCAATTCTGTTGGGCGCGTCCGCAGTGGTGGGTCGAGCTGGTTTACTTGTTGTTGGATGTCTTCGGTTTGCCCGAAATCTACGAGACGCTAGTGGACTGGATAAAGTGGAATACCCGACCGCTCCATACCGAGGAGATCGCGCTTTTGCGACCCATCTTTGGCAACAGCATCGACTACCGCCGCGTACGTATCGACGAGCGGGCTTTTCTCGGACCGCCGCAGTGGCACATCTGCTACGTCAGCTTTTACACCATCAATGCCTGGCGACCGATGGGACCCGATTTGTTGATTCATGAGGTAGTCCATGTATGGCAGTTTCAGCAATTGGGGAGCGTATACATTCCGCGGGCGTTGCAAGCGCAGCGCAGTGCGATGGGCTACAACTACGGCGGTGCGCCCGCCCTCGTCAACCACGTCCGTGCCGGTGGTCAATTGACCGATTTTAACCTGGAACAACAGGCAGATATTGTGGCCGATTACTGGCGCCTACAGCACGGCTTGCGCCCACATTGGCCACCGGCGGGTCCGGCGGATTTCTTTGCGTACGCGTATTTGGTGGAGGAGATTGCAGAAGTATGAACTTATCTATTAGTGTGCTACTTTAAAGGACGTACCAATTTCACAACCCATGCGATTGAAATTTTTGTTTACCCTCATCCTCCTAGCGTTGGTAGCAGCCTGTGGTCCCAACGAACCTCACGATGCACCCTACGCTGTTCAGCACCGCGGCGCGCTCAAAAATATTATGCGCAAAGGTGACCTATCGGCCAAAGTAGAACTGTCCACCTTTGCAGATAGTGCTCATCTGTACGCGTTAGGAGCGATTGAAAATTTAAAGGGAGAAGTATTGGTATTGGATGGCCAAGCCTATCATTCGTCGGTCCGTGGAGAGGAGCACGTCATGGATCATACGTTTGCACCGGCGGCTACGCTGCTCGTTTATGCGCAGGTGAAGGCGTGGCAAACCCTCCCTATTCCGTCGTCAGTGGTTACGTATACTGATTTGGAAACCTTCGTGGCCGAAGCAGCCGCTAGTCATGGCCTAGATACGGATTATCCTTTTCCATTTCTCCTCAAAGGCCGACCCGCTAGCTTGGATTGGCACATCATCGACTGGCCAGAAGGCGATACCGAACATACGCACGAAAAGCATATTCGTTCCGGTCTGCACGCGACGGCTCGGGATACGCCCGTCACTATGCTCGGCTTTTATTCTGATCGGCATCACGCTGTTTTTACGCACCATACGACCAATATGCACATTCACTTCTTGACCGATGATCGCTCGCTGGCGGGACACGTGGACGGATTACGATTGCAGGAGGGGATGATGTTGTCGCTACCTTTGGCAGATGAGTAAGTGAGATAATCTGTCAGGATAAGTTTTACTCTTCCGTATCATCTTTCTTATCTTTTTTCCAAAACTTCCAGCCCTTTTTCTCGTCTTTTTCCTGGAACGCGTCGGTAAACTCAATTTCGTCGTCGGTCTCGGAGCGGAAAGCTTGAATAAAGGCATTCTTGAAAATACTGCCAATCGTGGACCAAACCTTCGTATTGACCTGGTTCAGGTCCCCCTCCAGGGGAGCTTTGACCGCGAGGGTGTCAATCCGCTGATTTTGGAGTAAGTACTGGAAGAAGCTAACGAAGCCCTCCCAAATTTTTTCGCCTAAGGTTTCTTCGCGGTTGATAAATTTTGCGTTTTCCAGAAGCATTTTAAAGTAGCCCTTCAAATAACCATCGGCAATGGCCAACTCCGTGAATATGCCTAGTTCACCTTGCTCAAAATCGACACTTCCGTAGTGTTTGGCAAAGTCATTCAGGGCAGTAGCGTCCACACCTTCCAGCGCCAACTCAATGTCCATATCGGGCACTTCTTTGATCAGATTGACGCCTCCGTTTAGGGAGAGTTGCCCGTTTCCGATGGACGTAGCGCTCCCTTCGATGGTGGATGGAAGCGTTCGTTTGGCAGCAGTGACGTTGCGCAGGTTGTCTGCCACGAGCCTCAGTTGCTTAACTTGTAGATCAATTTTGGGTGCTGCATTCACCTGTACGAAGGCGATGCTACCGTCGGTAATCTCGAAATGGTTGATGTCAATAGGAACCAAATCAGTGAGGGCTTTGGTCCAATCCTCTTCCGTGGCAGTCTCTTCTCCAGCCATGTCTTCTTGTACGTAGATGACTTGGGGTTCCGTGAGGTAAATTTCACTCACGATCTTACCCTTGAGGAGTGACTTCCATTCGACCGAAATGTCAATGATTGGGAACTTCAAAAACGGCACTTGGGTTTGGGCTTCGACCTTATTCAAATACAATCCGTTGATCACGTAAGCCCCTCGAAATAGCGCGATGTCAATATCTTCCACTTGACCGTAATAGTCTGGAATGTCTGCTAACACCTTGTTGACGTACTTTTTGACGATGCTGGGCAAGAATAAGCGAACCACAATTAACGTCACTAGTAAAATAGCTGGTAGTAGGAATCGCTTTTTTTGATAAAATGGTCTCTTGGGTTTCGTTGACATAAAGAATGGAATAGCTAATCATTTTTGAAACTCCTGTAACGGGTGAAATGATTGCTATGGTCCTGATTTTTTGGTAGAAACGCCTCAACGTTCAATTACTTAAGAACCCGTTGGATCATCTGCCGCTCAACGGGGTGTACTGGCGAAGGAAATCGGTTGACGAAAATTCTGAAAAGTTTAGTGCCGCTCAAAATGCCCAAAACCCCTATCTTCCCGTTTACTTAGCTGTATCATTCACTACTACACAAAACCACCGCACATGTTAATCTTCTTTCGCTTTTCACTGCTATTCGGTTTCCTTGCGCTGCTACTTGGCTCGGCTTGTGATACACCTTCGTCCCCGGAAACGGAGGAACCCACCGTCGACCTAGCGGCTAAAATAGACAGCCTACTGGCTAAAATGACGCTGGCCGAAAAGGTCCAGATGATCCACGCCAGTTCCTCTTTTACCAGCGGTGGTGTAGAACGTTTGGGTATACCCGAACTCATCATGTCCGACGGCCCACACGGGGTACGGCACGAACACGGGCGCGACTGGACCAAAGACGAAAACGTCCGCGATAGCAGCACCTACCTTCCCGTCGGTACGGCCCTAGCAGCCACCTGGAACCCAGCACTCGGCTACCGCTTCGGACAGGTGCTCGGCAGTGAGGCCCGCTACCGCGGTAAGGACGTAATTCTTGGCCCCGGTTTCAACATCATCCGTTCGCCACTCAATGGGCGTAACTTCGAGTACTTGACCGAAGACCCGTATCTGAACAGCCGGATGGTCGTTGGTTACATCCAAGGGGTGCAAGAGTACGACGTAGCCGCTTGCGCCAAGCACTACATTGCCAACACCCTGGAATACGAGCGCGAGCAAGTAGACGTACGCATGGACGACCGCACCCTACGGGAAATCTATCTACCGGCCTTCGAGGCGGCGGTCAAAGAAGGCGAAGCGCTGACCATCATGGCCGCGTACAACAAGTTCCGTGGTACCTACTGTGCGCACAGCGCTTATTTATTGGACACGATTCTGAAGAAGGAGTTGGGTTTTTCCGGTGCCGTCATTAGTGATTGGAATGCCGTCAAAAGTACCATGGAATCTGTACCCGTTGGCATTGATATTGAAATGGGAACCGACCTGACGATGTTCGAAACGGGCTTCGACTACGGAGCGTTCCACATGGGGGATACCGTAGTGACTTTGGTAGAAAATGGTACGTTTACCGAAGCGATGATTGACCAAAAGGTGCGGCGCATTCTACGCGTTTTATTCGAAATTGGCAAAATGGACGGTGAACGGGTGGAAGGGCAGTACAACGTAGCTGCCCACCAGCAGACCGCTCGGGACATCGCCGACGAAGCGATTGTGCTACTGAAAAACGACGGTCTATTGCCCTTGTCAACGGATGGGGTTCAACGCGTCGCCGTTGTGGGTGCCAATGCCAATCACCAGCACGCGGGTGCGGGTGGCAGCTCGCAGGTCAAAGCTTTTTACGAGGTGACTCCTCTAGCTGGCTTACAAAACCTACTGGGCGATGGTGTGGAAATCGATTACAGCCCCGGCTACGAGATTGGTCGGCAGAAAACGGCCACGCCAGCGATGATTCGTGCCGCCGTCAAGAGCGTGAGCAATGCGGATGTGGCCATCTACGTCGGTGGTTGGTTCCACGGCTACTCCGACGAATGGAACGACAATGCCTACGATGCCGAATCGGTTGACAAACCGAGCATGCACCTGCCCTTTGGTCAGGATCAATTGATTCAGGCGGTCCTGGCAGCTAACCCCAACACCATTATTGTCATGATGGGCGGTGGCCCGATTGACATGACTGCTTGGGAACCCCAAACCAAAGCCCTGGTGCAGGCCTGGTACCCCGGTATGGAGGGGGGCAATGCGCTGGCGGATATCCTGTTCGGCAAGGTGAACCCTTCCGGAAAACTGCCGATGACCTTCCCCGTACGACTAGCCGATGCGCCCACGCAGGTGCTCGCCCAGTACCCCGATGAAAACCTGATTATTGACCATACGGAAGGTGTTTTCGTCGGTTACCGCTATTACGATACCTACGAAGTAGCGCCCGCTTTCGCCTTCGGCCACGGACTCTCTTACACCGACTTTGCTTACGATAACCTTAGCGTAAGCAAAGAAAAAGACGTAGTGACGGTGCGATTGCAGGTGACCAACACGGGTGAGGTCGCTGGCGCAGAAGTCGTACAATGCTACGTACGCGATGCGGAGGCTAAAGTCAAGCGCCCGGTCCAAGAACTCAAAGCGTTCGAAAAAATAGCATTGGCCGCCGGTGCTACTGCGGAGGTAACCATCGAATTGGGACCAGATGCTTTCTCGTATTATGATCAAGGTTGGATGCTCGAACCCGGTCAATTTACGATTGCTGTGGGCAGTTCCTCGCGGGATATTCGCCTGACGGAGGAGTTGACGTGGGAGTAGTGAAAAAAGATGGGAGGTAAACGACCCTCGTTCCTATTCGGGGATAGACTGCCGTCCTCCATCTACGGTGTTTCGCCGTTCACCCGCTGCTGATTCCGTTTCAACAACCTTTGGCAACCGCTGGCCGTTCTTGTGATACAACTTCTTATCAATTGCATGGACAGTCTAACGCAAATTACCCTGGGGGCCGCCGTCGGCGAAGTCGTTTTAGGAAAAAAAGTCGGCAACCGGGCCATGTTTTGGGGGGCGGTAGCGGGTACCTTGCCCGATCTGGATACTTTGGCCAATGCCGTTACGGACCCCGTCAGCGCCTTGGCGTATCACCGGGCGTTTACGCACTCTTTTGCGTTTTCGGCCTTGGTTCCCATTGGTATGGGACTGCTGGCGCACCGGCTGTACGGTGGGCGCGAAG
>JBCDIR010000189.1:0-5898 GCA_038748735.1 Bacteroidota bacterium
ATTTCGGAACGTTCGTGATTTGCAGTCGTACCTGCGCACCGAGCGTGTCAATAATCGTGCGGTGGGTTTTGTGCCGACTATGGGGGCACTCCACGCCGGACATTTATCCCTGGTTCGCCAGTCTTTGGATAACAACCAAATCACCGTAGCCAGTATTTTCGTCAATCCGACGCAATTCAACCAAGCCACCGATCTCGAAACATATCCGCGTACCCCCGGTAAAGACCTCGAACTGCTCTCCTTGGTTGGTTGCGATGTTGTCTTTTTACCGACAACTGACGAGGTATATCCATCCGGCTTAGCGACTACTCTCACGCTAGATCTCGCGGGTTTAGATGAACCCATGGAGGGTGCCAAGCGCCCCGGTCATTTTCAGGGGATGGCGCAAGTGGTCAAGCGCCTACTCGATATTGTTCAGCCCCAACACCTCTACATGGGGCAGAAAGACTACCAACAGCAACTCATCGTACGGCGAATGATTGATGTTTTGGCGCTGGACGTACGCCTCGTCACCGTCCCTACCGAGCGGGCGGCGGATGGCTTAGCACTCAGCTCACGTAACCAACGCCTTTCCGAAGAGACACGCCAAAAAGCGACCTTACTATTTAATACGCTGCAGGAGGCACAACGGCAGCTCAACACCGGGCAAGCCGTAGCGGATATCGAAAATTGGGCCACGAAGGAACTGACCCAAGGTGTGTTTCAACCCGAGTACTTTTCCATTGTGGATGGCCTCACCCTCCAACCCATCACCGGCGAGCTTCCCGAGCTTGTCGTAGCCTGCACCGCCGTCTGGGCCGATGACGTGCGACTGATTGACAATATGATATTAATAGGTCAACTCTCCTAACGAGCGCTGTAAATTATCGCCCATTTCCAGACCGGATTCTAATCAGTTTCACGAACTAACATTCGTTAGTGTCACTTCCCTCATTTCCTGCGTCTAATGTGCAAGAACGGGACTAAACTTCCGCAATTTTATTTTGTTTTTATTGAGAAACCTACGGACATCAAGAAGGATAAAGGTTTTATCCGCAAGTCCAGCGAATTTTATACTTTTGCGCCACACCGGGCAAATGCCCGCAAAACTGGCCATAAAGTGTAGCCCATAAAGTGCTTAGAGATATGCTAATTCAACGCTTTAAATCGAAAATTCACCGCGCCGTAGTCACTGAGGCGGACCTCAACTACGTCGGCAGCATCACCATTGACGAAGACCTCATGGATGCCGCCAACTTACAGGAAGGGGAACGCGTACAAATTGTGAATAACAATAACGGCGAACGCTTTGAAACCTACACCATTCCCGGTGAACGGGGTTCGGGCATGATCTGCCTCAACGGTGCTGCCGCGCGGCGGGTACAGGTGGGTGACGTGGTCATCATCATGGCCTACGGCTGGATGACGCCCGAAGAAGCTAAGGACTACCAACCCGACATCGTATTCCCCGGCGAAGGCAATAAACTGCTATGATAAATTACCTGGTCTCGGCTGAGCCGAGAGCCAGGGGGGGGCATTTTTTGATCTCAGTCCCTTGTTTAGCTCGTCATTAGCCTGACTTGACCATCAGACTAAATAACTTCACTAAAAAAGGGACTCAAAAATTGCTGATTCTAGCATTGTTCGGTAACCGCGCACAAATCGCAACACCGCATGACATTAGCTGATTTTCGGGTAGAAACGCTCGACTTAGTGCCGGATGCAGCGGGCCGCCTCGTGGCTAGTCTGCTGCATTCCCCTCAGAGTACGGACCAACGCCCGGCCGTACTTTACCTACACGGTTTCATTGACTATTTTTTTCAGGTGCATCTGGCAGAAGCGATGCACCGAGGGGGGTACGATTTCTACGCACTGGATTTGCGCCGTTGCGGGCACGCTTACTTGCCACACCAGCGGTTCAATTATTGCGCAGCGATTACGGAATACTTCGAGGAAATCGATTTGGCAGTAGAACGAATTCAAACCAAAAACGCGGCAGGGCTCTACCTCATGGCCCACTCTACGGGCGGATTGACGGCTTGCCGCTACCTCCAGGCCGGACGGCTGCGGGGGGCGGTCCAGGCGCTGGTGCTCAATTCCCCTTTTCTGGCTATTCCGCGCGGTAGTTTTCTCACGAAAACGCTTTACGGCATCTCCAAACTGGCAGCCAAACTCTCGCCCGATAGCCACGTGCAAGCGCCCACCCTCTACGCCCAAACTGTCAGCACTACGCATTACGGTGAGTGGACTTTCAACACAGCATGGAAGCCCGTAGAAGGGTTTCCACTTTATTTTCAGTGGGTACTGGCCGTCATCGACGCACAGGAAAAATTGGAACAATCTGACGTAGAAGTTCCTACGCTTCTCCTCCACGCCAGCCACTCTCTCCGCCCCACCTCCTACGAACCAGAGGTACGTTACGCCGACATTGTACTGGATGTAGAAGACATGAAACGCATCGGGCCTACGCTAGGACCACGAGTCGAGATGGTCGAAATTAAAAACGGTATGCACGATCTGATTTTGTCCCCTTCGCCTATTCGGGAACGGGCGCTAGCGACTATGGTAGACTGGCTACAACAGCAGTAAGCATACCCCGTGTTCTCCGTGCTAACCACCCCAAAAAGCAACTCACGAATCCAATAAGCCCGCCGCTCGCTCAATCAGCTTCTGCGGCGAACGCCCAGCCTTGCGCCAAGCCCGCAAAGAACCCGCTCCCTTACTTTTAGATAACTTCCGCCCAGCCTCATCCAGCAGTAACGGATGGTGCCAAAAAATCGTCCGTTGGAAATGCGTCTGGCCGAGCAATTGCGCCAAGTACTGCTGCGCCCGCGTCGATTCCCAGAGGTCTTGCCCTCGCACGATGAAGTTGATCTCAAAGTGCGTATCGTCTACCAGTGAAGCTAATTGATAAGCGGGAAATCCATTCTTCTGCTTGACGACAAAAGCCTCCAACGGACGAACGTCATCCGGTGGATTTACGGTGCGCCACTGCGGCCAGGGAACGGGTGCAACTCGCTCCGGAAGATAAACGCGCCAAGCCAAGGACTCGTCATCTAAAGATCGCCCTACGGACGCACAAGTACCCGGATAGGTACCGTCTGCGCTGCGCTGCCGTATTTGCTTGCGGCTACACGCACAGGCGAAGACCTGCCCCTGATTTCGCAATTGGGTTAAGGCGGCGGCGTACAAGTCTAAGCGCTGATGTTGCGACCAGTTCTGTTCAAAATCCGTGCGGTCACGCGGCCCTTCATCGTAGTCGATGCCGAGCCAGTCGAGCGTTTCGAAGATATCCTCTACGTACTCCGGGCGGTAGCGGGCGCGGTCCAGATCGTCGATGCGCAACAAGATACGGCCACCCGCCCGTCGCGCAATCATCCAGGTCAGCAAAAACGACAGGCCATTGCCCGGGTGGAGATAACCACTGGGGGTGGGGGCAATGCGGGTGTAGAGGGCTGTTGTTTGCACACGTGAAAATTACAATGCAATCGGCGCCGCCAGTAACGCGTCCGGTATATTAAACGCATTCACCAAGGTCAACGCATCGGGTCGTAAGGTGGCGCATAACTCGTCTACTTCCCGACGGATAGCTTTGCTCTTGACCGCCGCCAGGTAGTCCTGCTCCAGGTACCAAGCGGCGTGTTGCTCCATCGTACGCAGCGCGTAGAGCGAACGAATTTTGTTCAATATGCCGTAAGTTGCTGCTTCTTTTTCTTTATCAATACGCAGGATCGTTTGCTCCAAGGTGATACGCTCAATGTGCGCTTCGGCTAGCGCCAGCATATGCGTCTGGCAGCGGAGGCCCGCTGCGTAGGCACTCTTGCCACTCTTGATGAGACTACGCAAGCGATTCGCCAACGAAAATAGCAAGCGTCGCTCCCGGAATTCGAAAGCCCCCAGTTGGAACTCCGCGCTGAGCAAGTGCTCCGTATCCGTATTGCGAATGGCAAAAGGGTTTTGCTCCGTGAAAGCCGTCGAGATGCGGTCACCGAGGATGCGCAGGACGGCCATATTCCCATCTTCGTGGAAGGCTTGGCGGTAGTTGGTCAGTAGCCCTTTCGCCACCAGCTGCATCAATACCGTATTGTCGCCCTCAAAAGTGGTAAAAATATCCGTATCGGCTTTGAGACTAGTAAACTCGTTCTCCGCCAAGTAGCCCTTACCGCCACAGGCTTCGCGGCACTCCTGAATGGTCGCCGTGGTAAACCAGGTGGCGTAGGACTTCATACCTGCTGCCAGCGTCTCAATCTCGCGCATATCTTCCTCGCTACGGTGGAGGTAGCGCTCCAGCAAATAGTCCAGACCGAACTGAGTAGCGTAGGCTTTTGCCACGAGCGGCAACAACCGACGTTGGTGACTGGGGTAATCCAAAATCGGCGTTTCTGGCTCCAGGGCCGAAGGGGCAAACTGCCGCCGCCGCGTAGCGAAACGAATCGCGATGGCTAGGGCCTTTTTAGCGGCACTCAGGCCCGCCCGTGGTACACAGACCCGCCCACCCACGAGCGTACCCAGCATGGTAAAAAACCGCCGCGACGGATTTTCAATCGGACTACTGTACACCCCTTCCACCGAAACTGAACCAAAGCGGTCCAGCAAATTTTCGCGCGGTACGCGGACTTCCGTAAACCATATTCGACCATTGTCTACGCCGTTAAGGCCCAGTTTGTAGCCATTGTCCTCGATGCGGATACCGGGAAGCAGCTCGTGGTTTTCATCCCGCAGCGGCACGACGATGGCGTGTACCCCATGGTTCTCTTCGCCGACAATCAGCTGCGCAAAAACGCTAGCGACGCGGCTATGGAGCGCATTGCCGATGTACTCCTTACCCGCTTCTTCAGTGGGCGTATGTACAACGAATTCTTGGTTCACCGGATCGTAAGTGGCCGTCGTTTCCAGACCGCGTACGTTAGAGCCGTGGCCCGTTTCCGTCATGGCAAAACAGCCCGGCAAAGCCAGAGTACCCGTATCACGCAGATACTTTTCGTGGTGCTTTTCGGTACCTAAAGCGTCGATACTACCCCCCCACAGTCCAAACTGCACCCCAAATTTGATGGTCATGCTGATGTCGTGGTAGGCCGTCGTTTCAAATACGGCTGCGTAGCTGGCCATGTCGTCCTTACCGCCGTGGGCAGTAGGAAAAGACAATGCACCAAAACCCTGATTGGCCAACAGCTTGCACCACTGCAAGACCAATTCCCGGTGGTCTTCCTTAAGCGGTGGACGCCGCAGCGCAAAGGCAGGAACTTGCAGCACCGTGAGCGCGCGGGCTTTGGCTTCCGCGTAATCGCCTTCTAATACCGCCTGTAACTCACTGCTGGTGCAGGGGGTAACGTCCGTTTCCTCCTCGGCTACCTCTTTCATCGTCGGCGGGAAGAGATTATGGAAGGTGGCTAGGTGCAATTTGCCGAGCGCTGCTTCCAGTTCGCGTAGTGCTTCCCCGTGGTCAGCCGCAAATTGCGCAAAGCTGTCGGCGTCCTTAGTGGCTAGGTGAATACCCAAATCGGTGAGGGTATACCGATCTTCGGGCAGTTGCTGCGCCGCCTGGTGGCAGATGATTTCCCAGTACTTGAATAGTTCGCGGCGCGGTGGGTGCGCGGGGTGACTCCAGCGGAGCAAGTGGCGTTTATCGTCGTCAGTGAGGAAGCCGAGTTGATCGGCCCGCTGCTGCAAGGTACGCACCTCGGAAGGAATCAGTACCCGGTCCGACCAAGCGGCGTAAATCATGGGTAGCAAGGCCCGCAAGCCCGGCGAAAATGCGGTGGTAATGGGCGGGTTGTGGCTCATTTGGTTCTATTTTTTGGTAGAACTAAAGATACAGCATTTTGTTTTCCACCGCAAGTAGCGATCGACCCGCGTTGGGATCGACCCGCGTGTCGATCCGTAAAATCGTATACGAAGTAATTATTCGTTGGCATCGGG
>JBCDIR010000190.1:0-5892 GCA_038748735.1 Bacteroidota bacterium
CCGCTGCTGCCCTACGACGAGCAACTTTTCTGGCCTTACTGCGGTTTCTTACGTATACGTTTCAGTACCTCCTGCTGCTGTGGTTTTTTAACATTTCCTTAGGCTGGTTGGAGGGGATGGCCGGCATCTTTTGCATCTATTTAATACAAGCGGGCATACCACTGCCCCCCGGTCTGGGCGTTATTAGTAGGAGTGAAATAGCGATTCTCATTTGGGGAAGCTCCATCGGGACCCCACTCGGAATCGTGAGCGCTACCTTTAGTTTGTTTGTTGTTAATCTTATGTTACCGGCGTTACTAGGCAGTGCCTTGCTCGTCCAAAAAAACGAAAGCTGACCAGAAATACCCCACTATTATGAAAAAGATAATCACCAAGTTTGGACTGTTCCTCCTCCTGATTCCGCTCCTGGTGGCGGCCAGTCCAGCGGCGCTGAACCAAGGTACTATCCGAACAGACTTCGAGCCTTGCGAGACGGATAACGACGCCTTTCAAGACGCGGAAGAGATCGTTTACAAAATCTATTACAATTGGAATTTCGTTTGGTTATCGGCTGGCGAAGTCGTCTTCCGCGTCTTAGACGATGGGGACGAATACCACCTTTCCGCCAAGGGACGCACGTATAAATCCTACGAATGGTTCTTCAAGGTCCGCGACGATTACGACACCTACATCAATAAGGAGACGATGCTTCCACGCCTGTCCATCCGCGATATTCACGAAGGCAATTACCGACGGTACGACAAGGTCACCTTCGACCAAACTGGCCGCACCGCCACTTCGCTCAAAGGCAAAACCCGCGACGATGCCACTGCCGAATCCTTCAATTTGGACGGCTGCATGCACGACATTCTCTCCATCATGTACTTGCTGCGCAACGTGGATGCGAGTACCATGAACGTAGGGGACAAACTCCCCATCGAAATCTTCTTCGATCGGGAGACGTTCCCACTTCAAGTTAAGTACCTGGGTGATAACGACAACATGAAAATTAAGGGGCAAGGCCGCTTCCGTACCCATACGTTTAGCCCGCAACTCATTGCCGGTGAGGTTTTCAAAGAAGGAGACGAAATGACGGTCCACGTTTCTAAAGACAAGAACAAAATTCCGTTGATGATCGAATCACCAGTGTCCGTCGGTTCGGTGAAAGTGGTGCTGAAGAGCTACAAAAACTTACGCCACGAGTTTACGGCGAAGAACTAACGACGATGCGGAAATTAATATTTGGCGGCGGTCTGGCGCTGGCTTTGCTACTGCTGGGTGGCTACCTGTCTTATCAATATTTCAATGGCAGTGACCGCACGCGGCAAGAAGTCGAATCGACCGTGGTGTTGGAACGTTTGCAGCGGGTGTGTCAACTGGTGACGGTTAAAGGTTCGTACAGCGAAATCTACCACGAGCGTAACCTGCGCGAGGTAACGCTTTACCTACCTATTCCTACCTACTGGGAATTTTCCAAAGAGGCACTACTCAAAGTACAAGGCACCGTCCTGGTCGGCTACGATATGGAGGCGGCTACTTTCACGGCTGACGCTACGAAGCGGCAAATTCGTATCAGTAACTTACCAGCTGCTAGTATTCTCGCCGTAGAGCACGACATTGAATACATCAACTTGGAAGAAAGTTTTTTCAACAGTTTTAGCCCCACAGATTATACGCAACTGAACAAAAACGCCAAAGCGATCCTCTTACGCGAAGCGCAAAATGCCAAACTGCTGGAGGAAGCGAAAGCCCAACGTGATGAACTGTTGCAAGCCCTCGAACTACTCGCCCGGGGAATGGGCTGGGAACTGATCGTCGCCGAACAACACGAAGCGGCCCCGCTGAATTGAACAGGAAGATATCTACCGTTTTTTCACCCTGTCGGAACACACACTCCGTACGACGGGAGCATTTCATTTTATCGGTGGGAATCTCCAGGTTTACCAAACTTTTTGGAAGTTTAGTAAACCGAATTCTTCGGACAATGCGACATTTTGAAATGCACTCCATACGACACATACATTGTGCGAATTAACGGCTAAATTAGGTTCGACCTACCAGTTGCTAGGCAGGTTTCTCCGAAATCTTTGGCCATTAACCTTAAAATGACCTCGGAGAGATCAGACAATTGTAGATTAAATCGAGAAAAGCCTACCCTGACTTCAGAGAAAGCCTGCCTACCTTTGGTAGGTCACACTTTAGTCTTAACTCGCATACATATTGAATCTACAAATGAAGTTGTTACCACGTCCTTTTTTAGACCGCCAAGAGCCCGAGTTTTGATTTTCATTAAAACTCGAGATCAGGGTCAATAACAGTTTATCGCTAGGAAATTTCCCCCCCACAACTCGAACCCGCCCCGGCCGTACAGCCGTAGCAATGTTGATTCAACACGATGGAGCGATTTTTTAAGGCATCAATATCAAAATCATTCAAATGCTGCGCGGTGCTCGCCACCTTCAGGTCCAGCATTTGATTGAAATCACAATCGTACAAATAACCGTCCCAACTCACGGAAATGGTATTGCGACACATCAAGCCCTTTACCGTATCCGGATTGTAAGCATCGACAAGTTGCTGCATGTAATCTTCGTAGTTACCCGAACTGAGCAGGTAATCCCAAAAGCGACTAACGGGTAAGTTCGTGATACAAAACAGGCTATTAAACACAATGTCGTACTTGCGTTTGAGCTGACGCTTGAACTCTGGTTCTAACGTAGCCTGACCCGCGGGCAAAAATGCGCCGGAAGGGTTGTAAACCAAGTCCAAGGTCAAACCCGTATCTGCTTTACCGTAGCCCACTTCGTTGAGCAATTTCAGCGCCGCAATGGAGTCTTCAAACACGCCGTCTCCGCGCTGACTATCCGTTCGGCTTTTGGAAAAATACGGCAACGAAGACACTAGGTGAACTTGGTGCTTTGCAAAGAATTGAGGTAAATCGCGGTACTTGGGATTGGCCATGATGATCGTCAAATTACAACGATTCATCACCGTTTTACCCAATTTGCGAACTTCCTCCACGAACCAGCGAAAGTGGGCATTCATTTCCGGTGCGCCACCCGTAATATCTACAGTATGGATGGTCGGTACGGAAGCGATTACCTCCAGACAGCGCTCCAAGATGGCACGGTCCATATTTTCCTCCCTGCGGTCCGGGCCAGCGTCTACGTGGCAGTGGGCGCAGGTCTGATTACAAAGTTTACCGATATTGAGCTGAAAAATCTCTAAGGGCGTCGGCTTCAACGGGCGATGACCGATCTCGGCCACCTTATCCGTAAAAGACGTGAACTTGTGGTCAACCTGTTCTTGCCCATTGAGGACCTTCAACTGAAAGAACCCGTCGGATAAGGACTCGCCCTTCGCCTTCAGCGATTTGGTGCGTTGTTTAACTCCCATTACATCGAAAGTTTTTCGGCGTGGTTCATCATTTGTACGCCGTTGACTAAAGTTGCACCGCCTTTGATTGCTGCGGCCACGTGTACTGCCTCCATCATCTGTTCCTCGTCCGCTCCTTTTTGGAGGCAAGTCGAGGTGTAAGCATCGATGCAATAAGGGCACTGTACAGCGTGTGCTACTGCCAGCGCAATCAGTGATTTTTCCCGCTCTGTGAGCGCCGTATCACCATTAAATACTTCTCCGTACCAGTCAAAAAACTTCTTCCCCATCTCTTCTTGGAGTTGGGTAATATTTCCGAATTTTTTGAGGTCGTCTGGATTGAAATAGGTTTTCATATTATTAATTGTTTTTTAGTTCGTGCTGTTCAGTAAGCGAAACGCGTACTTAACAACACCCGCCACCGTCGTAGAAATACGTCGACTCCGTGATGAAAATTTCGGGATGCTTCAGTGCAGCCAGTGCACCCGCCGTTTTATCACAAACTGCCAGGGGTTGATTTTGAATCAGCGTGTGGCCTTTACCGTCGTCGTAGAAATCTTCCTTACCGTAATAAATAGCCGCTTTACCCGTAAAGATACAGGGGCCATCTGCTGGCATGGGATCCTTGATAGCCGCAATTTCCACGCTTTCGATGTGAATCAGTTCCTCCGTATCGTAGTGGTTCGGGCTGAGGATGCGGTACGGACGCTTGGCGCGAACTTCTACCGTTCCGAAACCGATGGACGTAATCAAATCCAAGTATTCTTGTAGTGGCAAAGCACCGCTGAGGCAAAGTGCCCGCAGACGGTCATCCGCTTTTAGGTTATCGGGCATGGCTTGCTCACAGATCGGGTCCGATAAGACTAGGCGACCGTGGGGTTTTAAAGTCCGGTAAATTTCTTTCAGAGCGATGATCAAATCTCCCCGCTCAAAAATATTGAACAGACAGTTTTGCGCAGCCACGTCGATGCTTTCGTCTTCCACGGGCAGGCTCAGCGCCGTTCCCTTACGCAAGTCCACAAAATCGCGTTGGAACCAATTATTTTGCTGCTCGGCTTCGTACAGGTTTTTATCACAAGCTTCCAGCATCTCATCTACGATGTCAACGCCAATTACGCCCGCTTTTTGACGACTGAAGTAGCTGAATTGCAACACCTCCATTCCACCACCGACGCCCACGTACAGGATGCGCGGGTCATTGGCCAAATCGCGGGGGTTTACAGTTGTACCGCAGCCGTAGTTCATTTGTTCCATGATCTTTGGCATCTCCAAATTCGGGAGTTTCCAGATCGGAGAAGTCGTACAGCACAGTCCCACATCGGGTGTCTCGGCCGCTTGCTTGTATACGTCTTTAGTGACGTCTAAATAACTCATTTATCAACAGGTTTTGTATTAGATACGTAATCTATGGACCATACGGATGCCTCACGCAACAGAATTGCGAGACAAGAATGGTAAATATTTTCAAAAGGAATAAGGGCCAAGACGGGCAAGATACGGTACTCGGAGGATTATTTTATGTCTATCTGCGGACAGGTCAAAACAGTATGGTGTTGAACACCGAAATCCAACGACTTTACGAAACCAAATCGACTGCGCAAGAACGTTGCGCGATAGCTACTGACTTTTGTGCTTAGAAAGACGCGCCGCCAGTTGCTTGCAACGGATTGGTGCGTCTGAAAACAGCTACAACCACAATCATTATGTTACTCAACATCACCGCCAGCGCAACCCACAAGCACCCCGCCACCGACTTAGGCTACCTACTGGGTAAGCATCCCGAACGCTGGCAGCAAAAGCCGCTCAGTTTTGGCACGGCCCACGTCTTCTACCCTAAAATCAGCCCCGAATGCTGCACTGCGACCCTCCTGTTAGACATTGACACCACCCGTGAAATGCGTAACCGCCGCCTCGATCATCAGGGGCGTAATGCTAACGTCCAAGCTGGTTTCGACCAGTACGTCACGGACCGGGCCTACGTCGCGGGTTCGTTACTAGCTTCGGCCGTAGCCAAAGTATTTGGTGGCGCGATGAACGGCAAATGTCCCCAACGGCCCGAGCTGGTAGAAGCCGTCTGGCCGCTTGAAATCGAACTCGCCGCCGTCAGTGTACGGGGAAGTGCGGACTTACTGCACGAGGTTTTCGAGCCACTGGGCTATCAGCTAAGCTACCAGCAGGTACCACTGGACGAGCGTTTCCCCTCCTGGGGCGACAGTCCGTATTACCACCTGAGATTGCGTAATACTTGCACGTTGCAACGGGCGGTACAACACCTCTACGTTCTCCTTCCCATCCTGGACAACCGGAAACATTACTTTGTTAAGGAAGCCGAAGTCGAAAAACTACTGGCCAAAGCAAAAGACTGGCTTGCCACACACCCAAAGCGGGAGTTCATCACCCGTCGTTATCTACGTCACCGTCGGAACCTCCAGCGTGATGCCCTAGCGGAATTGGATGCCACGACGCCCCCAACCGCTACCGAAAAAAGTTCCGAAGCCATATTAGCACGAAAAACACCCCTCCACGAACAGCGCCACG
>JBCDIR010000191.1:0-5892 GCA_038748735.1 Bacteroidota bacterium
CCGCACGATGGGCATTTGTGAACACCCGACGGAGGAGTTCCTCGACGCGCTCGCCACCGAGTTCGCCTTCGAGCCGCCGCGCCACCACGGCCACGACGTGGTCAACACCATTCGAGCGATGCGTGATGGCGACGTGCAGGTGTTGTTCGCCATGGGCGGCAACTTCGCGACCGCGACGCCCGACACCGACGTCACGTTGGCGGCCCTGGCGAAGTGTCGCCTGACCGTTCAGGTCTCGACCAAGCTCAACAGTTCACATCTCTACACCGGCGAGCAAGCATTGATCCTGCCGCCGCTGGGGCGTACCGAGCGACACCTGGTGAACGGCGTCGAGCAGGCGGTCACCGTCGAAGACTCGATGGGCATCGTGCACGCATCGACCGGAACGCTGCCGCCCGCGTCGCCGTCGCTGCGCAGTGAGGTGCAGATCGTGTGCGACCTCGCTGAGCGGACCGTTCCGACCTCGGCGGTCGCGATCCCGTGGTCGCAGTTCGCCGGAGACCATGCGGCGATTCGTGATCGCATCAGTCGGGTCGTGTCGGGATTCGAGCGCTTCAACGAACGCGTGGCGGCGCCAAACGGCTTCGTGCTCGAGCACGCCGCACGCGACCATCGCCGCTTTCAGACCGAGACGGGTAAGGCGCAGTTCACGGTGAACGAGCTGACCTTCGCAACAACGCGTGGCGATGAGCTGCTCCTGCAGACGATCCGCAGCCACGACCAATACAACACGACGATCTACGGGCTCGACGATCGTTATCGGGGAGTACGCGGGGGACGCCGTGTGGTGTTCGTCGCCCAGGACGACCTCGATGCACGAGGGATCACCGCGGGCGCGATGGTCGACCTCGTTGCCCGCAGCGATGACGGATCGAGCCGTGAAGCGCTCGGGTTTCGCGCAGTGGCGTACGACGTGCCGCGCGGCTGCTGCGCGGCGTACTTTCCCGAGACCAATGTGCTCGTCGCCCTCGACAGCGCCAACGACGCCGGAACCCCTGCGTACAAGTCGATCCCGATCACGGTGCGCCCCCAGCGCGCCCGCCGGTGAGGTAGGCAAGAGGAGATGAGCGATCACGAAGCGAATTCGGCATGGTCGACCGACTCCTGGCGAACTGCGGGAGGAGGCAACTGGCTCGCACAGGCAGACCGCCTCGAGGCGATGCTGGTACCGCTCCTCGACCCGCTGTTCGCACACGCCGCGCTGCGCTCGGGCGAACAGGTGCTCGACATCGGCTGCGGTCGGGGCGCGACGACCTATCGCGCCGCACGCGAGGTCGGCCGCACAGGAGCGGTCACCGCTGTCGACGTGTCGTCCGATCTGCTCGCCGAGGCGCAGTCCGTTGCGTCACCGGCGTCTGGCGACGCAACGATTGACTGGCTGGTCGCCGACGCGCAGCGCGCAGAACTGGGCGACGCTCGATTCGACGCCGCGATCTCCCGATTCGGCGTGATGTTCTTCGACGATGCGGTCGCCGCGTTCGCCAACGTGCGGCGAGCGGTGACGGCGGGCGGACGTCTCGCGATGGTCACGTGGAGACCGCACAATACGTGCGACTTCCACACGGTCGGTTGGGACGCAGTCAACGAGGCGCTCCGCGCCAACGGCTACGACGTGGCCGACTCCGACCCCGCTGCCGGGCCGTTCTCGCTCGGCGTCGACGACGTGGTCCAGTCGGTGCTGGGCGACGCCGGATGGGTGGGCATCGAGATCGAACCGCTCCGGTGGGTCTTGGGTGAAAAGAAAATCGCAGGCAGCGCAACGCCAAACATCAAAGCGCTCCCCACTGATGCTATGGTCTTTGACCTTAAGTTCTAGTTGGATTGCTTTTGACCGGCAGAGGGGGCAGCAATCATAGTGTATGGTAGCCATGGGGCGAAGGTATCACTCGTCGGGCGACTTCGGTATGATCTGCTTCCCGTAATTTGTCGTTAACCGCAGGTAAGGATGTCCTTGGTATAGTTGGTAGGCCATCGGCACCAGCTTCACCGGGTGAATACCCGGATATCCGGAATGGCGAAAGGAAGTCGTTAAAGTATTGGGCGCGGCCGCAGGTACAAGGTCCGGTAACAGCACCTGGTTGGCCCAGTCTGGCTCCGCCACGAAGCTTTCCTGGTTGATGCCCAAAACATAAGGACCGTAAGTAAGGTAGCCATTAGTTGGCTGATTCGGCAGGTCCTTTTCCGTTTCCCGCTTTCCGGGAGCGTGAAAAGAAAGGGCAAATTTTGCTGACAACTCCAACAAATCACCGGGCTTCAATCCTGAGTAGCTTAAGGTAGTATTTTTTTCCCTTGAGTTGACCGTAACCTCCTTTCCGTTCAGGTGAGTCTTCCAGTCTTTTCCCCAGTCGGGTTTCGGCAAGATCATTCCAATCCCACGTTCCCAATTGTCAATTCGAATCCTGAATTGTTCCCGCCCAGCTTCCAGTTCCTCTTGTTCAATGCTAAAAGCGACTTGCCCGTCATCATAGGTTTGCGTAGTGAGCAAGTTAATTTGCACTTGGTCGTCCTCGCGGGTGATCCCAAATTCGTTTTTGACTGCCAGTAGGCCCCGCAGGCCGTGCATAGTACAGCACCACCAGCTACGGCGTGGGTTGGAAGCCTTAATCACCCCGTCAGAAAAATAGTGATGGCCAAAATCACCATTACCGTATTGATTGTAATAAAGCGCATTAAGCAGCCCTTTTTCTCCCGCTTCTAGGTATTTTTCATCACCAGTCAACTGATGGAGGTGAAGGGAAAGCCGAACAAAATCCGCCGAAGAACAGCCCTCATCCCGGTTGCCGCTGGAGCCAGCATCGGTAGCATCAGTTTCTCCACCAAAAAATTCGAAGACCGCTCCGTAGACAGTATGATCTTCCGAATCCAACAGGTCAGTAAAGGTGCTTTCTACATAATCTAGCATGTTTGGATCTTGGGTCAGTTCGTAGAGAAGTAGTACTCCGCGTAAGGTGCTCAGGTAGCCATGGCTGTGCTGGGTACCCCGGGGTGGCATGACGGTGTAGGCGTCCTTGGCCGCCTGCACAAAACGTTCTTCGTCAGCAGCCTTAGCGAGCATGGCCAGCCCTTCGATGTACTGGGTAAAACAGATGATACCCTTAGCGCCGTAGGTTTTCAGTAACTCCACGACGGCCGGCTCCCGACAAGCCTGGGCGGTAGTAATGAAAAAGTCACCTAGCTTCGTAGCGGCCACCAAAGTGGCGGGATCCTTGGTTTGTTCGTAGTAAGCCATCAAGCCCACCAGCAAGCGGCCGTTGCCCCAGAGCAGGGCCATATGCTCGCCACCGATCTCCTTGGCGTTGTACTGCAAGTCCGGGTCCCCAAACCGCCCGTCGGCCTTTTGAAAACTGATTACCGCCTTTACCAATTCGTCCAGTTTGATCGTCTCCCTACGTTCTTCGGATAACAGGCTCATCACTTCGATGTAGCGGCCAGAAAGATCGCCGCTAAAATTATAGAACCGGCGAGGGTCGGCGGGATTGAGCTTCACGTCGGCTAACAAAAAGTCATGGCTAAAAGCTGGCTGACGATCCTGATCGGTAAGCCGATCTACACTCAATTGGATACGGTGATCTAATTCAAATTGCGGAATATCTTGGGCATTAAGAAGCCCCACTAAACAGAGTAGTCCTAAAATAATGCGATGCATGATGACGGTATGATGTAGCAAACTTACCCCTACCAATATAGGTGTGAGCACCTCCAAGATAAGGCATTACCAGTAGCCTACAACCTGATGCCGTGGTAGCGTCGCTCGTTAGTTGCGAGGTCACGAATTTCCAACAGGTAATCGCCAGGGTCCAGTACCTTCAGGTTTACCTCGTCGATCTGCCGTCCCACGGGCATCCGACCAACCAACACCCCTTCCTGGTAAATACTCATCAGTTTTTCAGTAGAACGAAGGCGGAGATAAAGCGTTGCTTCCTGGCGGCCATCCCAGTAGTTGTCTTGGGTGAGTTTTTCTTTAGTCCGAAAGTCACTTTCGTTCAGGTGAAAACCACGGGCTACCAAAGACTGGCGAATTTCCTTACCATCTAATCCGGCAAAGCGGATCACGTAGCTCTGATAGCCACCCGCTAATCTAGCTCGCGCGGATATCCTCCCAACTTTCGTCTTGTCGTCGGAAGGCTTCATCAACCTTAACTCCACCGCCCCATTTTTGTCCGTTCGCCGTTCCAGTAAAGCTTCTGCTTCTTTGTCCGTTTTGCGAAAAAGGAAGGGGCGTTCCACCAGCATACCAATTCGGCCTTCCAGTTCAGAAATGGTTTTGGGGGATAATACACCAAAAGACTTCGCCCTATCACTAGGTGATCCTTGCTTACCCGAAGTTGGTCCACTCCAAGGACCGTAGGTTATTCTAGCGCGAGCTTCTTCGAATCTTTTAGTAGTAAGGTATTTCCCTTCTGCTGAAAATTCACGAATACTGTCTAACCGCAATACTTTTTCCCCAGCCTTTAATCCGCGCATAAATAGCTCAGGTTTGGCGTATAAGTCCTCTGCGTAAGTTTTTACGCCAAAGCGTACTTCTTTGATGGTGGCTCCATCTTCGAAATAGGTAGTATCCGAAAACACCTGTGCAGAGCAAGGTAACAACAGGGGTAACGCAAGATAGAATAGGAGTAAGCGTCTCATTTTCAAGGGGTTTGTAGTAAAGATGCAAAAGGCAAATACTTCGGTGTATTTGGTAGAATGCTTACGGTACTGCATCGAGTATTCCTACAGCTATATTTAAGACCAAAGCAAGGCCATTTCAATGGTTAAACCTTTATTGTTAGCTGTTTTCTTTTTCTCCATTAGTTCTCTCCTCGCACAATCAAATAACCTGGTTTATAATGGATCTTTGGAAGGAGAAGGCATAGAGAGGCCGGGTTGGGTAATTCCAAAAAAACCAGTGAATAACCACCCGAACTGGCTTGACAGTCTGCACGACCTTTGGAACATTAAGCAACTTCCGTACGCAGGTGCTAGCTTCACTTGTTTCGTCACTCGTGACAACGGCTCATACGAACGATTAGCACAAAATTTATCATCAGAATTATTGGCGGGGAAGAAGTATAGGGTTTCGCTATTTTTATGTCATTCTGCAACAATGATCAGTAGCAGCCCAAAAAGCGCTAATAAACAAGTAAGCTTTGCTAACCCCATTAATTTACAGTTTTACGTAGGCACGAAAATTAATAAGAGCCAATTGATTCACGAGTTTGAGTACATCAACAATACTGATTGGGCAGAATATTCCTTTACGTACGCACCCCCCAAAAACCAAAAATGTTTCTGGCTAGCATCGGCTCCATCTAAAAAGGTGGCAAAGAAATACAATGGCAATGTACTCGTAGATATGATTTCAATTGTTGAAATTCCATAAAACGACAAGTGCACCCAATTTTTGCTATTAAATCAGAAGCCTCTCTATTCATTGTTTTTTGAGTGGTAAATCACTAGAAATTTCAAAGATTCTATCCTCGATTTCAACTTCTAGAAGATGCGTGGCAATCATTGTATATTCGTAATTACCATAGTCAGCAAACATTGCTAAGATGTTCGACCGAATGATTTCATATACTCTACCTATTGCAAAGTCTTTATTTTTTAACCATGAATCATAGTTGAACAGATATCTATTGGGAAGGTAATGGTATTTAGTACTAGTTTTTAGGTTCAAGTGAGAATCAAATCCTGATGTCTCCAAACAATCTAAGTATTTACCTTGGAACGAGATTTCGTTATTGCTACAACTATCTAAAATAATGAAATCACTCACATAGTTACTGTCAGCGTAGTACCAGTATACAGTATCAGTAAATCTGTATAATGCATACTGTTTATTTTCAATGGGGTTGTAGATATAACTTTTCACTCCATACTTTCCAGAATTTGGATAATCTCGACGAACAA
>JBCDIR010000192.1:0-5879 GCA_038748735.1 Bacteroidota bacterium
CGGTCCAGTTCTTCTTCGATTTTGCGCAAGCTGGCCGTAGTATCATTAGCCAGCGCCACCTCTGTTTCTGTATTCGGCGTACGGCCTTGCTGCTGGAGGAGTATTTGTAAAACCAGCCAGATTAATAATCCCGCCAGGACCGCCGTGATCAGGATTTTGGCCGCAGGTGACCAGTTGCCGATGTTGGGCCAGTTCCAATCCCGGGCCTCTTCTGGTTCTTCTGCTTCTTCCTCGGGTTCTGGTTCTTCGTTCGAGGTGCTATAATCCAACGATCTTTGGAGATTTTGCCACGCGGTAGAGTCCAAAGAACGGACGTTCCAATCCACCTCAGCGGGCTGGGCAACAGCCAGCCGTCCTAGCAATAGCAAAGCGAGAACTAAACCGCCGCACAATATATAATATGTAAATGTACTCGTTCTCATTCGCGTTCCAGTCCACGCAGGCGTTTCTGTTGACCAATCTGAGCCAGTTGCTCGCGTAGGCCCGTGGCATCTTTCGTTTCCCGTAAGGAAAAATACAGCAAATACGTTCCGGTGAACAACATACTCCAAATAAAACTAGCAATGAGCACCAGCAAGAAAGTCGTAATGCGCCAACTCCAAGCATCCAAAAAGGCTTGGTCACCCGCAATAATCCAGTTAAGTAACTGAAAAAACAGGCCGACGAAGACGCTATTGACGAGCGTAAAAAGGGCCAAACCCAGCAGGAGGTTGAGCAGGTTTAACCCAAACGGCCGCGCAAAATTACCTTGTAACAGCTCAAACGTTCGGCCGATGGCCACAAACGGATTAGCCCGTTCCGCAAATAGTACGCTGGTGTACAGTAACGCCAGCGGCAAACCCATCAAAACGCTCGTCGACACCCACCAGGATACGTGACCAATCAGACACATGATCAACGCCACGCCGATGCCCATCAGTACTACGGAAATAGGTGAGCTTGGTGTTCCCAACGCCAGATTTACGTTGCGCATAGCGACCCACGCCAGGCCAAACAGCAAAGTGCCGCCCGCTACGGCCACCCACTCGCGGTCCTCCCCCCCGCTGAAGAGCAGGAGAAAGTCATACAAACTGGTGAACCAACTGTTGGTCATAAACGGAAATATTTCTGCGGGTTGCCCCGGAACCAGCGTAAAAACGATACCACAGTACAACAGACTTCCCGCCACGGCCACGCCCAAAAAGCTACCCCAGTAGCGCCGAATGAGCGCGAACATTTCGCCCATGATTTCACCGTTCGTTTTGACTCGCCCCGTTGTGAGCTGGAAAGCTCGTGCGTGGGGCATCCGCTGGGTGTCCCGTTCGGTCTCCGAGCGCAGGTTTTTTTGTTTTCCTAGGTAATAAGGATACCAGAAAAAGTAGAAGAAGATAAAGCTAAAGCAGATACTGATGAATACTAAGCGCAATACCCAGTGGATGTCCGTCAGGCGCGTGAGGAAGCCCTCAAAGAAGCCGGCCAGGATAAAAAGCGGTGTCGTTCCCAGCATGATTTTACCGCCGCGCCGGGCGGATTGCTGAAACGCTTGTAGGCGCGTATACGTACCCGGGAAAGCCGGACCCCGCCCCATCGTAATACCCGCTGCGGTGGCAATGACGATGGCCGAAATTTCCAGCGCACCGTGTATCCAGATGGTGAGGAAAGAATCCCAGAATAGTCCTTCTTGGATGAAGAAATACTGAAAACACCCCACCATGATCGCGTTGCTGACCAAAATCACGATGGAACCCAAGCCAAAGAAAACCCCCATCGAAAAGGCCAAAAAAGCCACGTAGAGGTTGTTGAACGTAATGCCCAAAAACATATCAAAGCGCCCCCGCTCCTTGTAAACGGCCATGGGGTCACCGTTTTCGATATTAGCACGCGTCATATCGACGTAGCTTTCGCCGAGGATGACCTGAGCGAACTCGGGGTCCATAGCACAGGACAGCATTCCGATACCCATGCAGAGGAAAAAGAGGAAAAAAGACAGGGCCATTGACGTACGCGCCTCGTAGACTTGTAGGGGCAATTCGCGCACCCAAAATTCCCGTAGCTGATTAGCTGGCGACCGCCGACTGCGGTACAGGCGGAGGTAGATGCGTTGCGCCAAGCGATTGAGGTAAACCCGCACCGAACGATTGGGGTAGAACGTACGCGAGTAAGACAGGTCATCCGTCACTTCTACGAACAGTTCTCGCAAGTCATTGGCGTCATTAGCCTGCCCGTCGAGGCTTTTCTCAAAGCCTGCCCACTTCCGCTCGTGTTGTTTGATGAATTGAGTTTCGCGCATTTGGTAAAATGTTGCTCTGACTACCGTCAAAGCAATTTCTTAACGGTATATTAGACTTGTTCTGCAAGCCCTTAAATGGCTGCGAGCGGCGAAATTTTATCCTGCATTTCGTTAAAAAGCCTCGCTGATGCTTAGGCATCGCCTGCGTTTTTTGCCTTATTCAGAATAAAATTCGCTACTCTCTCGCTCATCCAGGACTCGCAGAACAAGTCTATTGGATTAGCCTGAAAAGTAGGAAAACTTTTGGAGAATGTGGGGCTGTTAGTGAGTAGATATTTTTTTCACCCGAAGCAAATCGAATGGAAATGGCGGCTTTTATACAAGCAGCGATACTAGATTTCATAGCGTTTACCAACTAAACTTAGCGCTCCGCACTAAAAAAATACACCTTCCTATGTGCTACAAAAAACTAATGCTCTTCTTGCTTTTGACGACCGGAATGATCGGCTGCCTTTGCCCCTACGATGATCCGTACTGGAATATCAGCAGCTTTACAATGAGTCTCACCGATAAATCGTTCAACGCCCCCGTCAACGGCGTTATTACGGGTGATTCGATCCAACTGGCCATCCAGTTTAGGGCAGAATACGTCGCTTCTAACGCAATCCCTATCCGCGATTTTGTCTTGGGTTCTGCTCTGGCGTCTCTTGATTGTGCGGACCCTGGCGACGCGGGTATGAAAGACCCCGTCACCAGCCTAACCGTTACCAGCAGTAAAATTTTTGCGGGAGTTGCGGCGGGCGAACCGCTCAATGATTTTCTTTTTTTGTGGCGAAATATGATGATCAGCGAGTGGGTCGATAAATCGGCCAGTTGGAGATTCTCCGACACAAGGCGTATGCCCATAACGTTCACCGAACGCCCCACTCCGGGTAGTACCCACACCTTCACGGTTCGTATTGAAACGGAGTCTGGCACTGTCTTTGAAAACAGTACGGAAGCAGTTCGCTGGGATTAGCTTATATTTACGGGCTAACGCTCCGCTATGCAAACTGTCGACTTACAAACGGGTCAAAATGTCACCATCACTTACGAGCTAGCTACGCTCGGGGAACGCCTGTTGGCGCTGCTGCTTGATTTGTTGATTTTTTTCGGTGGCTTTTATTTACTAATGGTCGTACTGGACGGCGTCTTTGGTATCACGACTGCTTACGGTGGCATCATCTTCGTGGTCTTGCCGTTGATCGTCTTTTTGTTCGGACAATTCCTGTGCGAACTCTACCTCAACGGGCAGACCGTCGGCAAACGCGCGCTCCGTATCCAGGTAGTGCGTTTGGATGGGGAACAGCCCACGGCGGGAGATTACCTGCTGCGGTCCATGTTCTACTTTGTGGATTTGTTCAGTAGCGGGGGCGTGCTGGGGGCTTTGCTCATCAGTGTAGGACCGCGTAAGCAACGCATCGGCGACCTCACGGCTGGGACCAACGTTATCCGGGTGGAAGCCACCGAAAAATTCCTCTTGAGCGACATTCAAAAGATCAGTTCGCTAGAAAACTACGAGCCACAGTACCCACAAGTACGCCAGTTTACCGAGGCGGATATGCTGCTCATCAAGACGGCACTTACGCGGGCCATGCGCTACAACAATGACAACTACCGAACCCTTCTGCGCGAGCTGGCGCAACGCTTAGCGCAACAGCTGGAGATTACCCACCAACCACTGTCCCCCGCCGAATTTCTAAAGGTTTTACTCAAAGACTACATCGTCCTCACGCGTTAGCCCGCGAGAATTTGCGCCGCCACCACGCACCAATTTTATGTCTCCGCCACGTCAGCCAAGCCCCCAATAACAGTACTGGCCAGATGCCGAGCAGGAATAAACCAACACCTTCCACTAGGTGCCAACCGAACAAGAAGCTGTCCTGGACACTGCGCCACGAGTCGGCGTACCAGGGCGTATCGTCGGTGGCTGCTGCGGTCGCTTTCGTCTCGTAGATCGACAGATTGATGGTGCTGATGGCAGCCCGTTCGCTGAGGTAGCGTTGTCGTCCTTCGCGGGACTCGATTTCTTCTTGTAGTACGCGGATTTTCTCCTCGGCCAGGAGGACCTCTTCTACCGTTTTAGCTTTCAGCCGCAAAATATCCTGGTAGCGATCACGAACCTGTTTTTTGGTGGCCAAACGGCTCTGGATGTCGACGTATTCTTCGGTAGCATCCTGGGTATGGATGCGCTGTTGGTCGATCTGGACGGCCATTTGCCGCAGGGTGTCCAGGACGGTTTGGAAGTGACGCGCGGGGATACGGATGTCCAAATCGGCATTTTGTCGGTAACCGTTGTTTTCCCAGGTCAGGTCGGCCAGGTAGCCGTCGCGGAATTGGAGGAGCGATTCGAGGCGGCGCACCTTATCGTTGAGCGCTTTGACCTCAATACGCATTTCGGCTCGCTGGAGGAGGAGCCGCGGCTGCTCGGGCATTGTATTGCTAGCAGATGGCGGCGGCGGGGGTGGCGGTGGCGTACGGGGTGCTTCTTCCAGGTCGAAAGATTCCCCTATTTCTAGCGTTCCGGTGGCTACGTATTCGCTACGCTCGGGAGTGTAGCTGGCGTGCGATTTATCCATTTGGCTACAGCCGAATAAAGCCAGGAAAAGCAGACTGACAAGAAGATGTTTCATATGTTTTGAGTTCTAGTACATCAACATAGATGCAAGCGCTCCAACTTTTGCACAAACCAATTTGTTAACGAGCTGTCAATAGAGAGCTTATTTAGTATGGAACTTAACTTTAAGACCTTCGGGCAGGGACCGCCGCTGGTTATTCTCCACGGTCTCTTTGGCACTTTAGACAATTGGCAAACCCTGGCGAAACGCTGGGCTACTGACTATACTGTCGTGTTGGTGGACCAACGCAATCACGGGCGTTCGCCCCACTTGCCCGTCCACGATTACCCGCGGATGGCCGAGGATTTAAAGGCCTTTTTGGACCGTAATTGGATGTATAAAGTCCATTTACTGGGGCATTCCATGGGGGGGAAAACGGCCATGCAATTTGCGCTGCAGCATCCCGAAATGGTCGAAAAGCTAGTCGTAGTGGACATTACCCCCAAAGCGTATACCGGCGGGCACGAGGTCATTTTGGAAGCCCTGCGTACCTTGCCCATCGACGAAGTGACCGACCGCAAAATGGCCGACGCTTTCCTCGCGCAAAACATTGCAGAAGTGGGTATTCGGCAGTTCCTTCTCAAAAACCTGATGCGGGAGAAAACGGGCGGCTACCGCTGGAAGATGAACTTGCCCGTACTTTTGGAATACTATCCGGCTATCTTGGCCAATATTGATAGTGAGGAGACTTTTGACGAGCCAACGCTCTTCATTCGCGGTGCTCGCTCCCACTACGTGCAGGACAGCGACTGGTCCGGGGTACTTGCGTATTTTCCGACGGCTCAACTGGCTACCGTAGCTGCCGCAGGCCACTGGGTACACGCCGAGCAACCAGGGAAATTATTTGACTTGGTAGCGGCTTTTTTAGCTGAAAGCTGAGTTCCGTCAATTCACTGCAAGGATTACCGTATTACCGAGAAAACTGATCTTTAATTGATCTCAAATTAAGATATTGCGTTTAAACCACTGTAATCATTGACCTGGTCTCGGCTGAGCCGAGAGCCAGGGATAAC
>JBCDIR010000193.1:0-5872 GCA_038748735.1 Bacteroidota bacterium
AAGGATGAGAAAAAACCGCCCATTTGGGTTGCAAACTCGGTAAGTGTAAGTCCTGCACCAAGCGAAAATAATCCGTGGTCAGAAATACGTTTTCCGTAGCGGGTAGCTCGTCCCACAGCGGTGCTATCGTTGCTAGGTCTTGTGACCAACTCAGTTGCCAGTCGTTGGACAAGGCGTGTCGTTGGAGTTGGGAATCGTCTTGCGGTGAGTCCGTTTTCTGCATAGGACAAAAACACCTGCGTAGCGAACGTCGCTCCGCAGGTGTGTCGACTAGTACTTGTTCAGTCATAGAAATGTCAGGTCAATCGAAAACTAGAACGGATGTGTAGTTCTAATAGTTGACCTTAGCACTCAAAAACTGTTAATTTTTCTTGTGCCGTCTCTGAGCGATAAATCATATTACAGTCCAAGTGCCTATTGCACCAGCAGACGCTGTATCTGTAATTGGTCACCCGCACGCAGTTGCACGAGGTACATCCCCGCCGGAAGCCCCTCAACCGATAAATCGTGTTGCGTACTACCTGCTAAACGACCCGCTGCCCACTGGCTCACGGGGCGACCGTATAAGTCCGTTACCGTTAATTGCACCTCCGCCGCCGTGGGAATTTGGAAACTTACCCGCACCGGACCAGTAGCCGGATTGGGGAATAATTTCAACTCAAACGCTTCCGTCAGGACTTCACGCGTGTTGGTGATGAAGCCTCCAGCCGGTTCCGGCTGACGCACCGTGGTGTACAGGCGGTATTCGCCCGCGACGAAGTCGATAGGCAGTGAAGCATCCGTCACGACCAGACTATCACCGGAGAAAAACTCGTACCAAGTGCCGGTATGTGGGAAGGGATCCTGAATAGCCTGTCCTTCCACCGCAAAATTCCCGTGTACCATCACTTCCATATCCGGATGGTCGAGGTAAATGCGCTTGGCCGTACCGTTGAGCGAGTACTCATAAGTGTTGGTACTGAAAACGGCTTCGTTGGCACGGCGTAAGTTAATCAGTGCGGCTTGCACATCGAACAGACGCTGACGATTGGGGCTATCCAAATAATCCCAACGAATGGGCTTGGGGTCGACCCGACAGTTTTCGGCGATGGTGCCGTTGGGACAATAGTTGATACTGAAATCATAACCTTGCTCCCCGAATTGCCACAACATCTTCGGACCAGGAACGGTATAGAAGAAGGTATTGGTCAATTCCGAACGGCGCAAACCCGTCACCAAATCGCGGGTATTATAGTCCCCACTCATGGCACCAAATTGACTCGTTTTGTACATGAGGCGCTCTTCGTCGTGGCTTTCTACGTAAGCAATCAGCGCCGGTACGTCCCAATTGCGAGCGTCGTAAAACGCCCCCGATAAATTGGAGTTGTAGCCCATCGCCGCTTCGAGGTACTGGTTGTGAATACCGCCACCTCCCCAGGAGAGCATACCGTTGCCGTAGGTGGTCAATTCTATCTCTTCTTGGTTCGCCGCAAAGTGTTCTAAAATCATGTAGAAGTCAGGATTAGCATCCCAACATACGTCGGCGTAGTGCTTGATATTTTCGATGCGATCGGCATCATAATTCCCCCACTGACCTACGTCGGTCGTGAAGTTTTGCGTAAAGCCTTTGGACAAGTCAAAACGGAAACCGTCGATACGGAACTCTTCAATCCAGTAGGTCATCACGCGGTCGACGAAGGCTACGGTGGCCTCACTTTCGTGGTTCAAGTCGTACCCCACGTTGAAAGGGTGGCGCGCGTCTGGGTTCACCCAAGGATTGTCCGGCGTAGGCTTGAAAGCTACGGGGTCCCAGTAGAGTTGACACAGCGGACTGAGACTGAAAGCGTGGTTGTAAACCACGTCCACAATCACGGCGATACCGCGAGCGTGACATTCGTCGATCACGCGCTTGAAGTCGTTCGGTGTGCCGTAATATTTATCCAGCGCCATGTGGAAACTGGGGTTGTAGCCCCAACTGTTATTCCCCTCAAACTCGTTGACGGGCATAAATTCGACGGCGTTTACGCCCAAGCGTTCGAGGTAATCTAGCGTGTCTAGCAAAGTTTGGTAATCATGACGCTCAATGAAGTCCCGCATCAGCAATTCGTAGATGATGAGGTTTTCCTTTTCTGGAACGACGTAGTCATCGTTTTGCCAATCGTATTCTGGCGCACCGGGCCGCAAAAGGCTCATGATGCCATTGGGTTGATCAGCGGGATATTCGGGCAGGTCCGGGAAGGTAACTTCCGGAATAAACGGATCGTTCCAGGCATCTAAAACCAGGGTTGAATACGGATCGGCCACGCGAATGCTGCCGTCTACGAGGTACTGAAAGGCGTAGCTTTCGCCCTCCGTCAAACCATCAATCTGTAACCACCAAAGGTTACCGTCCAGACTTTGGCGCATCTGATAGTCCAGCGAAGCCTGGAAGTTGTTGAAATCACCAAGAACAAAAATAGCATCCTTGTTCGGGGCAAACAGTTGAAGAAAATAACTCCCGTCACCTAAGTAAGTAATGCCGTGGGGAGCATCAATGGGCGGGTCGGCTTGTTCGACATCACCGGGAATGACAATCACGAAAGTGGAAGTCGTGCTTAGTCCATTGTAACTCGCGTTGACTTGTACCTCCTGAATACCGGAGCCGCTCACGTTCAAGGTCGTATTAATCTCCGTTGCGTCACTGGCGGTGAAAACTTCCTGACCATCCAGCGTGACTTCTACGTCTGACTCGATGAATACCTCCGCCGCTAGCGGAATGACCGCACCGGCAAAGGAAAGGACCACGGGATTGGTCGGATTGGTAATTTCTACGCGGTAAGTAGCGGTGTAAGTGAAGGATTCGGATACCGTATTGGTACCGTCCGTAGCGGTCACAACTACCTCATGTTCGCCTTCTTCCAACGCACGTAAATCATAGTTGATGCCATCGACCCCCGTCTCGGAGATCACTTCCGTACCATCCACAGCGATGCTAATATCCGCCGCCGTACTAGCAGCCGCACTAATCGTGATGAATTCGCCCAGTGCGACATCCAGCTCGTCTTCCAGCGGTGCCGTCAAGTTAACGGACAGTGGAATGTTGTCGGCGTAAACCTCGTAATAGATGTCTGCCCCGCCCGTGGCTTTGCCCTCTAAGGAGCCATCTCCGTTGCGGAATACCAGGGCAATCTGCTCAATCTCCTCTCCGTCCGGCACGCCGTAGTATTCGCGGAGGCTGGGGCCGAAGGTAAAAGTGTATTTATTGGCCTCCCCAGCTACGGGAGTCATCTGCCAGGCGGCGTTGGCTACGCCCCAATCGGTCTGTACGTACTGCCAGTCGGCTGGTCCAGTACTGACGGTGGTAATGACGCCGGTATGCAGGTAAACGTCGCAGCCGCAGTCGGCTAGGCCGCCCGTTCCTTCCGTTGCGTCGAAGGTGATGGTCACCTCGTCACTAGCCGTAGGGAAAGCGGGCTCGGAGGTTAAGAGTTGGGCGTAAGTCGCGGTACTCCAAAATATTAGGGATAAAAATAGTAGATAAGCTCTAGTCATCGGTTTTATTTTCATTGGTTAGCAATACAATTCGTGCGAATTAAGAGATGAATGTGACCTACCAAAGGTAGGCAGGCTTTCTCCGAAGTCAGATTAGACTTTCTACGATATGATCTACAATTGTTTGACCTCTCCGAGGTTTTTGTTGGACATCTTACCGAAGATTTCGGAGAAATCTCACCTTTGTAGACCATTGTCAGCAGCAATCCCAGCGACTTCGGAGAAGTCGAACCTGGTTTAGTGCTTAATTCGCGTAATTCATAAAACAATCTAATTTCCGAAAAAAAAGTGAGCTGGGCAGTATTTTGTTATATAATTAGTGTAAAAATTACACTTTTAGTAGCTTGGGCTACAAATAACGTGCTTCACAAGTCTATTCGGAGCGGTGAACAGTGGTTGGTACGGCTATTGGTACTTGGCTAACCCAGAGGGCACGGAGCGTTTCACGGAGGTCACGGTGTTTTTTTAGTGATTCGTGGATTGGCGACCATCAGGTGGGGGGCGCTGACAGCTTGAGCTTGGTGGGGGCGGCCACGCTGTGGCGCAGACTGACGGTTTTGCTTGGTTACTGTTGTCTAAGCTTCACCCAAATCTTTAAGTACCTGTTCTCTAAGTTTTTTACTCACTCGAAACCCAGATATAACCTCTAATTCGTGTTTAACGCCTTGTGGAATCACGATGCGACCAAAAAGCTCCCTCAAAATCTTTGATTGTCCAATCGTCATTAAATCAGAGATGGGAGAGGTATCACTTACGACAATCATTTTACAAATTTTCCATGTTCTTCATATCAGTAAGGTAATCATCTAAATCATACTTTATATCTACTTCTCTTTTGGCTAACTCTTTTTGAAAAGCGATCAGGTCTTGTTGCGCTATTGACCTAGCTTTCCCAATGGAAAGAATCTCCTTATCGTATAGATATACAGCTAGTTCGATGAGAAAATCGGCATGGCTGAGCTGCGTTTGCGCTATAACGTGCCCAGGAATCACTAGATCGGTCATTTCTAACAAATTTTAACACAAAAATACCTTTTTTAATGGCTACTATCAAGTTGACTTGCTCCGTTCTTTATGGAGCTAATGTATACAGCCGCTATCCTGGTGCAAAAAACCTATCCAACCTACAACCACTCCCCCAAGACCGCCCGTAAATCCGTTGCTGACAAGCGCCGCCGCAACTGCCCCTCTTCCGCTATACTGACGCTCCCGGTTTCTTCCGAGACGAGGACGGCCAGCACCTTTGCCTTTTCGGTAACGCCCACGGCTGCCCGGTGTCGCAGGCCCACACTTTTGGGTAAGCTCGTCTGCTCACTGACGGGTAAAATAACGCTGGCGCGGGTAAGTTTTAGATCTTCCAGGAGCACCGCACCATCGTGTAGTGGACTTTCCCGGGCGAAGAGACTTTCGAGCAGCGGTTGAGAAATTTCGGCATTCAGCGTGACGCCCCCGCTAGCGATCCCTTCCAAGCTGGTATTTTTAGTGATGATGATGAGCGCTCCAATGCGCTGTTTGCCCATGCGCAGTACGGCTTTTGCCACTGCCTCCTGCGCTTCCTGATGGTCTTTTTCCGACCCTTTCACGCCCTGGCGATCCAGCAGCCGATCCAACAGATTGGAACGTTGCCGCAGCGTCGTATTGCCTAAAATGAGCAGAAAACGCCGCACCTCCGGCTGAAAGATAATGATGAGAATGATGATTCCCATCTTTACGAACTCCCCCAGAATGGAAGACAACAGTTCCATCTTCAACTGCTGCACCACGAACGAACTGACGTACAGCAACAGCAGTCCAATGAAGATGTTGAAAGCAATACTCCCCCGCAACAGCTTGTATAGCAGGTACAGTAAGTAAGCCACGATGGCCACGTCCAGCACATCCCAGAGGCTAACTTTCAGGAAACCGATATGGAATTCTAGGCCCAAATCACTTTGAAATTTGCGGTTGCCACTGCTCCTCCACGTGGTAGAAGAAGAACGAAAGAACGTCCGCGCCCTCGGCTACGCGCTTGCTAACGGGGGTGCCGGCACCGTGTCCCGCACTTTTGTCGATGCGAATCAGGACGGGTTCTTCCCCGCGCTGTTGGTGTTGCAACTCCGCCGCAAACTTGAAAGAATGCGCCGGGACTACACGGTCGTCGTGGTCGGCAGTAGTCACTAAGGTAGCGGGATACGACAGCGGTTCCACGTTGTGAACGGGCGAGTAAGACAACAAATAATCCGCCATGACAGAATCGACACTCGTCCCGTAATCCCCCGCCCAGGCCCAGCCGATGGTGAAGCGATGGTAGCGCATCATGTCCAGTACCCCCACGGCGGGGAAAGCCACCGCGTACAGATCCGGTCGTTGCGTCAAGCAAGCC
>JBCDIR010000194.1:0-5833 GCA_038748735.1 Bacteroidota bacterium
CCGGCCTTATCCCACTGACCTATCCTGGGCCATCCGATTTCTCCCAACTTATGTTTTCCCTTCTACGCACGTTTCGTGCCGTCGAGATGATGACGTAAGCAGTATTGGATTCCTATGGGTAAGTTTGAACATGTACATTTTTTGAGTAAAGTACGCGTAGTGGTTAATCCCTCGCTGCGTTGCGCTGTATTGCCGGACTATTGTTTGACGAAACTAAACTGAATGAAATTCCCATGGACAGTTTTGCTGTTGGCAATGCTTTTAATCCCAAGCGCCGGTAGCACCAACAACACGCACCTACCTAACGACAACACTAGCCTGGCGTACCATCGTCTGGAAGAGGGTGTTATCAATCAGCGAATAACGCATATGGACATGCCCTTTACGGCGCAGGTCACGCCAGAAGTTCGCCGGATGATTCGTCGTTTTTTGGTAGAAGGACAGCTTGATTCCCGCTACATTCTCGGGCGCGCGGCTGTTTATTTCCCGATTTTCGAGCACTATCTGCGCTTGTACAACTTGCCCGAAGAGTTAAAGTACTTGCCCATCATTGAGTCGTCACTGCGTCCTGCGGTGCAGTCTCCCGTTGGAGCAGCTGGCTTGTGGCAATTTGTACCCGAAACGGCTCGACTCTACGGCCTCAAAGTCAATGCTCAAGTCGACGAACGCTTGGATCCGCACCGATCTACGGAGGCGGCCGTGCGTATGCTCGCTAGCCTTTATGCTCGCTTCAACGATTGGGGCTTAGCCCTGGCGGCTTACAACTGCGGTCCTGGCCGCGTAGGTCGTGCCGTTCGCCAAACGGCAGGAAAGGACTACTGGGCCGTACAAGCTTTGCTACCCAAGGAGTCACAGCGTTACGTGCCTCGCTTCATTGCGGCGGCCTACCTGATGAACTATTACCAAACGCACGAACTGCAGCCCCGCTATCCCAGCGATGATATGCTGCACACGCGTACGTTTTACTTGACGCAAAGCCTACGCTTAAATACCGTAGCGCGCCGCTTAGGTATTACCTACCAAACGCTGACGCGCCTCAATCCGTCTTACCGCCACGGTCAGGTGATTCTGCACGACGGTGGAGCTTATTTGACGGTTCCCACGGCGGTGGCTCCACTTTTTGAGCAACTGTTCCTGAACGAACAGCTGACTGCCCTAGAAAGCACTGGGACGGTAGCCACTTACGTAACCGTTGCAGGGGACAAGCTGGAAACCCTGGCACAGTTGTTTCAGTGTAGCCCAGCAGACATCATGCGTTGGAATGGCTTGAAAGAAGCAAAATTGACGGCCAATCAACTGCTTCGTATCTATTTACCACAGCAGGTGGTCCAGCCATAATCATAAATCCTAACGGGCTGTAAATCAGTATTTATCACTGTTATTCGGTCTTTTATCTTTATATTTACCCGCCTCGTTGCAAAAGTAGCGAGGCGGGTAACTTTTTGTTGTTCGCCACGTAAACTAATGTGTTGACGCAGGAACCGTTTTGTGTGTTGACCAACCCAAACAATCAAATTTACAATTACCACCTAGTAGACAAACCCCAAAAAACTGCCAATACCCAGTGCAGTGTCCATCCCAACCGATTTAAGATCATCCGTCTGGCTGCTTTGCTTTGTTTGCTGTTTGTACGTGTCTACGGCCCGCGCAGATTGTTTACAAAATTTAGATTATCTCAGTGAGTGCCTTGCGCCGGAAGATCAGCCCTACCTAGCAAAAGCTCACTATCGTTACACGGTATCTGGTCAGCGCGAAATGGCAGCTATGCTGGCCACTTTCCCCACGTATCACCCCGTTCTATTAGCCGCTATTCGAGCGGAGGAATTACCCGACTGGCTAGCGTATTTACCGCTGGCAGAGAGCCGGCTGACCGTAAACGCCCGTTCCAAAGCGGGTGCGGCGGGTCTGTGGCAACTCATGCCCGCTACTGCTCGCGGTCTGGGCCTGCGGGTAGACCGCAACGTAGACGAGCGATTGGATATTTACAAATCTAGCCGAGCGGCGGCCCGCTATCTCAAACAACTGCACCGACAATTTGACGATTGGCTCCTGGCTTTAGCGGCCTACAATTGCGGGGCAGGCAATGTACGCAAAGCACAACGTAGGAGCGGCGGTTACTTCTACCACGAAATCAGCACTTACTTGCCCGGCCAGACCCGCCGATATTTACCGAGAGTCATCACCAGCACAAAGATTGCCCAGCGACCGTACTGGTATGGTTTCGCTACCCACCACGTACCAGAAAAGGTTTTGCTGCGAATAGATCGGCCGCTCGAATTGGCGACCATTGCCACGGCCTACGGTCTTTCTGTGCGTGCGTTAAAACGGGAAAATCCTGCCTATAACAGTTCGGCTATCCCTATGAGTAAGTTGCCCGCAACCTTACAGTTACCTACCACCGTGGAAACGCCTTATCCGCTGATTCCCTGGCGGGTACCGGATAAGTGGAGTAGCTGGGAAACGCGTACAGCCAATTATGCGTTTACGGTTTCCAGATTATTACGACTAATGGAAGTGTAGAACCAAGGAGGAGCATATTTCTTACTACCTTCCATAGGAACTAACTATTCCTGCTCTTACTTCAGCCTACGCGTAGCGCGGTAAGCCTGCCAACGGGCTTGCCAGTGTTGGAAACTTGTCAACCAGGCTGCGCGTCGTTTAGACCAGGTACGTAAGCACCAGATTCGGGCCTGACGCAATCTGCGTTTACCACGGGTAGGAATACGCACGTACAACCATTCGCGTACGGTTTCTATCCGGTAAATCAGTACGACGTGAGCCAGGACAAACGTCAGTGCACCGATGGCACATGGCCAGGGGGAGAGCGTGCGGTAACCGATAATTTGCGATAAGCCAATCCCTAACCACGTGCCGTACAACACCACGTAATGGACGCCGTAAATGGTCAGGGTCTCCCCGCCAATTTTGGTGATCAACTTGGGAATAGTTCCTATCCTGGGTATTACCCACATGAACATAGACATGGCGATGAAGACGTGTCCTAAACGCCAGAAGAGATAATTGTTATTGAACAAAACGGGTAGATACTCCCAGCCCGTTAGTGCGTAAAGGTTATACAACATTTGCCAGGACCCTAGCGTGAGGGTCCAACCCAATGCAAAGAGTAAAACCGGGAACCAGTGTACGAAGGCCAACTGTGGCCGCTTACTCAGTGTATACCCCAGTGTACCGCCAAAAAATGCGAAGCCTAGCCAGGGAACGACCGTAAAATTGGAACCAAAATCACGAGTAAAATAATGCGCAATAAAACGGGGCAGGTGCGCCCAGGTGTTCTCCGTGAAAAAAGGGTCGATTAAAAACGTTCCCGTACCAAAAGCGAGCATCCACACGGCAAGTGAACCGCCGATTTTTTCCTTTAGCCAGTATACACCCACCAAGCCAATCAGCGCCAAGCCAATTACGTGTAGTACATCCACTGCCCAAATCCAGGGCGAGATTTGTCCGACCAAGAGGGCGGGAAAACAAACCTTCAGGAGATAGCCTACTCCCACTAGGTAGAGGCCACGTCTTAGCCCCTTGCGTACCCGCTTATTTTCGGCCAGTGGCCGCCCGTCTTTGAGCAATAAATAGCAAAAAACGAGTCCCGTAACGGTGAAGAAGATCGGAGCCGTCATACCCCGCATGAACGACCACAGATAGAAAATCGGTGATTCTGCCTGACGGTAAGTAGGGGCTAAAAGTGTATCCACAAAGTGGCCCTGCAACATCATCAAGATAGCGTAAGCCCGCAATACATCGATAAAAACGATGCGCGGAGCAGAACGAGGCGAAGGAGCTATTGACTTGGACAAATAAGTAGCTTTTACTCAAAACAAAGACCAACCCGATAACGTCTATTATCGAGTTGGTCTGGGCATTTGTTTTCTTTTCGCAGGAAAATATCCTACTTGGTACCACAAAATTAAGACTTTTCTAGACAACTTGCTGCTAAAAAATTGATTTTCAAGGTTTTCAATAGCAATTAACGGTCAATTCGGTACGGAAAACGGCGCGCCATCATACGGGCCAAGCGACGCACGATCTCACTGTGGCGGTTGTTCCAGTCCGTCTGTACTACTCGGTCCGTATTCCAAAGTACGACGCCATCTCGCCCGTCCAGGATAGCAGCGGACAAAAATACGTCACTGGTCCGATTATTGAAAAAGGGCAGGTCACCGCCCAGCAAGGACACGACGGTATTGGCGATGCTAATGCCTAGTGATTCCAATTCGGTGAGGTAGACATCCTTCTGAACCGTAGTCCGCACCACGGCGTCCACACCTAGGATAGCAGCTAATTCGGAAGGGGCACGGTCCCAACTGTCACGTATATCAATACCCGCGTCGGCCAGTAGCTGGTTGGTTTCGGAAAAGTGTTGGATATTGACACTAATATCACCATCCCAAACCCCAGCGGCCTGCGTTACTTCGTCAAATACTGCGATTTGAAATGCGCGGCTTTCACTTTCTTCAATGGAGGCCAGCATATCCGGTGTCCATTCGGCAGGTATCCGTCCCGTAGTGATGGTTTGCGAGGGTAAAATCGCTAGTGTCTGGTGTGCCGGTGCTCGGTCATAATAAGCAGCGGTGAGGAAGCGATCACGGTTACAGCTCAAAACCGTTAAGACGGTAATAAAGGTAAATAAACGGAGCAGTTGAACTTTCATAATGTACTGGGTTTTACTATAAAAATAAGGCATAAGAGATGGAAATTCCACTTTTCATACTCGCTTTAGCAATGCTTTAACCCGTTAGTCGTGACTTTAAAAAAATATTAAGAAATGGGCATCCGTAAATCGTACGCCGACCATTTATTCCGCCTACTTTGGTGTGGTGGTTTATTGCTGTGTGCCAGTTTAACACTAGCGGCGCAAACCACATTACGGGGGGTGGTAACGGACGCAGAGAATGGGCAATCGCTGGTGGGGGCTACCGTTTTGCTCACGGAACTGAAACGCGGGACAACGACCGATTCGCTCGGGCAGTTCGTCTTCGATCAGCTGAGGCCGGGTCGCTATCCGCTGCGGGTGACTTATCTAGGGTACCAGGAGGTCAACTTACCGGAGGTACTGGTGACGGGGGGCAAGGAGACCGTCTTGGAGCTGGAACTGACCGAAGCCGCCACCAGCCTAGTTCCCATTACGGTTAAAAGTACGCGCACGACTAATCTGGGCAACAGCGCTAGTGTTTTGCTATTGACCCAGGAGGAGACCTTTCGCTTTCCGGCTACTTTCAACGACCCTGCTCGCCTAGCGACCGCCTACGCAGGTATCAGTGGGAGTAACGACCAGGGCAATCTACTGGTGATTCGTGGACAGTCACCGCTGGGGATGAGTTGGCGATTGGAGGGATTGGAAATAGTCAACCCCAATCACACGCCCAATGCGGGAACGTTCACTGACCGTACGACCCTCACGGGCGGGGGCGTCAACGCACTGAGTGCGCAACTGCTAGCGGATGCGCCTTTTTTTCTGGGCAATATGCCCGCCAGCTACGGCAACGCAACGGCGGGTTTGCTAGACATGCGACTGCGCAAGGGGAATAATCAGCAACGTGAGTTTACTGTACAAGCGGGCGTTATCGGCTTGGATGCAGCGGCGGAGGGACCCATTGGTAAAAAAGGAGCGTCTTATTTGGTCAACTACCGGTACTCCTTCACGGGGCTGCTGGGTGACCTAGGCGTACCGCTGGGCAATGAAGATATTCGCTTTCAGGATCTGAGTTTTAACGTATCAATTCCGGGCAAAAACGGCCAGTCCCTCGGCGTGTTTGGTTTGTTAGGTAAGAGCAGCAAAACCATTGAACCCCCCACCGATTATACCGCCTGGGACAGC
>JBCDIR010000195.1:0-5807 GCA_038748735.1 Bacteroidota bacterium
CCGTGACCCGCCATGCGGGTCGTGGCCCGAAGCTGTCAAAATTGCCCCTTCTCAGCAACCCTAAACCAAAATCAGCCGTTGTTCATCGGCTAACACCAATACATCGTCGATTTCAGCTCTCTCCCCTCCAACATTTTTCCGATCTTAGCTGACAAATAAGAGTCTATGCGTAAACAGATCAAACAGTACGCGACCAAGAAGCTAAAAGAAACCTTTATGAGTAGTGATAAAAATGGCCGCTCCAAGCATGCCGATACCGTTATTCGCAATCACGTTATCTGGTCGATGGGGGCTAGTTTTTTAGTGCCGATTCCCATCGCGGATGTATTTGCAGTGAGTGCGTTGCAGTTGGATATGATTCGGCAACTGAGTCGGGTATACGATATTGACTTTGCGGAGTCGCAGGGGAAGGCGATCATTTCTAGCCTGACGAGCAGTACCCTGGCCCGTGCGGGAGCCCGCAGCTTGATCAAATTAATTCCCGGCATCGGCACGGTGATCGGCGGGGTGGCGGTATCGGTTTTCAATGGTGCTTCGACTTATGCCCTGGGACAGGTGTTCAAGCGTCACTACGAAACGGGCGGCACCATCCTCGACTTCGATACGGAAAGTCTCAAAAAAATGTACCGCGAACAGTTTGAGAAGGGAAAGAAAGTAGCCCAAGAATGGCGGGCAGCAGAAGAGGAAGCCAAGGCATCCGGTGAGACAGTCACCCCCGCTGCGCCCGAAATCGAAGAACTCGCCGAAAAAACGACGATCACTCCCGAAGCTGGGGTAGTAGATAAGCTAAAGGAACTGGGTGAGCTAAAGGAAAAGGGTCTCCTCACCGAGGAAGAGTTTGCCGAAATGAAACGCAAGCTAATTGACGGGATGTGAATGATGATGTTTAATGGTAAAAGTATAACCACCAAAATTTAGGCTTGGTGCATCTACACGAAAGTAGCAATATATAGTATTCGTTTTCCCAACAAGATGACGCCGTAGGTAGGTGTCAAAGGGAAGTTGGGGTCGGTGAAACGCTCTTTTTGGAAATTTTCCACCGAAATCATGGGCGTTTTCAACAGAATGTGACATATTAGCGCTACCAATAGTACGGACAGTCTACTTCGGTGACTTAGGTGTCAGGGTTGATGGTCCTTACGGAATTTATTTGCATCAAAACAAAACCATAAGATGAGGTTAGCATTCAACATTATTTTGCTGCTCGTAGCCGCTGCGCTGGCGTATTTGTTGTACATGGGTATCCAAGAACCCATCGCCTTCGATAACGAAAAGAATCGCCGTAAGGACATTGTCGTAGAAAAGTTAGAAACCATCCGCACTGCCCAGGAAATGTACCGGGATATTACGGGAAGTTTCGCACCTGATTTCGATACCTTAGCCGAAGTACTAACCAACGGACGTTTCACCCGTATCGCCGTTATTGGTGACCCTGATGATCCCAACTTTACCGGCGAGATCACCTACGATACTTCTTATTCTGCAGCTATTGATTCCGTCAATGCCATCGGGATGGATCTAGCGAATTTGCGTTACGTTCCTAAGTTTCCTGATACGGAGCAAGCGGAATTTCGCATCAGCGCCGAAGAAATTGAGTACCAGTCGACTACCGTATCCGTGGTGGAAGTAGGTACCCCCTGGGCCTCCTTCATGGGGGATTATGCCGATACACGCTTTGCCAAGTACGATCAGGGTTACGCACCTTCCAATGTAATCAAATTCGGTGACCTCAATAAACCAAACCTTTCTGGTAATTGGGAGTAGTCCGCTACGATATACAAGAGGCGAGTTTCGCTGCGTCAGCGTCCGCCCAGTACGAACTGTCCATCCTTGCCGGGGTGGACAGTTCCAGTTATTTACTAGCGGATAGCCTCGGTGCGGTCCAGTGCGTACGGGCTATTCAGCACGGAAGTGGGTCCGCTGCTTGGTGGACAACGGACGAATTCATGCAGCGGTCCTACGCTAAGTCCCGCTTGGCGTGGTTGGAACCTCGCTTTACCCTCGTCCCTACGCGTTTATACAATGCCGAAAAGCGGCGTACCTATCTCGAAACGCTCACCAATCTGCGGGAGGGTGATACCATTATGGCAGATGTACTGCCGCAATTGGACCTGGTGTTGATCTACGCCGTTGCGCAAGCACAGTTAACGAGTTGGCGGCATACGTTGGTCGGTTGTCGGTTCTATCACGTGCTTACTCCCATCTTGCGGCAGCTTAGTCAGTTGACGCAACTATCGGGTTTACCCCGGATTTTTGCTTACCAACATGATAAAATATTACTCACTATCGCCATTGATCGGGGGCAGGTGGTATTTTGCAATGCCTTTCATTGCCAAGCTGCCAAGGACGTACTGTACTACATCTTACTCACGTACGAACAATGTAAGTGGGAACCGCAGCGTGTTGCTTTGCGTCTCTTTGGTGAACTGACGACGGATGCCGAAATTTACAAGCTCTGCTACCGCTACGTGCGCGATATGGACTTCCTTCCCACCAAGCAACTCGTCAGTTGGGGACCAGTAGCCAGCGAGCATCCCGAACACTTGTTCTTTGCTTTGGCGGCTTTGCACCATTATCAACCCTCCTAGGTTTAAATTACAACCACACTCATGCGTATCATCGGCGGTAAGTTCAAAGGGCGTCGTTTTAATCCTCCGGCTAAGAATTGGCCCACCCGGCCCACCACTGATTACGCCAAGGAAGGGCTGTTCAATATTCTGCAAAATTCGCTTGATTTCAGCAGTTTGCGCGTCCTGGACCTCTTCGGCGGTACGGGCAACCATAGCTACGAGTTCATTTCGCGTGGTTGTGAAGACGTTACCTACGTAGATAAGTTTGGTGGCTGTGTGGCGTTCGTTAAAAAAACCGCCCGTGAGTTGGACATTGAGCAACAGCTTAAGATTGTGCGCGCTGATGTGTTCAAGTTTATTGCTACGTCCAGCACCAGTTACGATTACATCTTCGCCGGACCACCGTATCCACTGACCAATATTCCCGAAATTCCCGACCGCATCATTGCCAAGGGGATGATTGCCAAAGGGGGATGGTTGGTTTTAGAACATAATCCGCGCCATAATTTTCGGGAGCATCCGCATTTAGTACAGGTTCGGAACTACGGGACCACTATTTTTAGCTTTTTTGGGCCCACGCCTACGCAGGAAGAGGAATAGAATACTTATCTTTCGGGTGTCGGTAACGGACAAGTTAGAAACGGTATCAATAGCAGTTTGTTACTTGGGGCCTACCGCGCTCGGGCGCGGTCGCTATGTTCCGTAGCGCGCTGGTCGCTTGGCCGCGCCTTTCAGGGCGTGGCTGTCCCACAAAGTGGGAACACTACTGCACAGCGCTAGGCCATTGTTATCCGCAGCATTCACCTAATAAACCTTAACCCATTATGATCTACGCCCTCATCATCGCTATCGACGATTATCCGGCACCAGTGCCCAAGCTCCGTGGCTGTATCAATGACGCTATGGCCATCCAAGCCTATCTGGAAGGCAATTACGCCTGTGAGGAACTCAGTATCAAAACCCTCTTCGACGCTGACGCTACCAAAGCGAATATCATCGCTGGTTTTCAGCATTTCAAAGTGGCCAAAGCGGAAGATACCTGCTTACTGTACTACGTCGGTCACGGTTCACAAGCCATTTGTCCGCCCGAGTTTCGCCACCTCGAAGTAGACGGTAAGGTCGAAACCATCGTCTGCTACGACAGCCGTCTGCCCGGCGGCCGCGACCTCATGGATAAAGAGCAATCCTATCTGATTTGGGAGGCGGTTCACAAAAATGAGCCCCACTTCATCGCTATTTACGACGCCTGTCATTCCGGCAGTAACACCCGCTCCGAAGTGCGGGCGCGGATGGCCGCCACTCACCGGGATATTCCACAAGCGCGCGAGTTTCATGGTCACGAACGTTACAGCTTTCGCTTGGATGCGGGTAACAAACAATTGGAGCCCCCCATCGGTCGTCACGTGCAACTGGCCGCTGCGCGGGCTAATCAGACGGCCAAGGAATTGCAGATTGACGGTAAGACGCGGGGAGCGTTTTCCTACCATCTAGTCGCTCTACTGGAACAGTATAATGGTCAGTTGACCTACGCGGAACTGGTCACTCAATTGCAGGGACGTATCGGCAATATCGTTAAGGACCAAACGCCGCAAAATCACGCGGAAGTACCCAAGGACAAGAATCGCTACTTCCTGGGTCAAGTCCCCGCTAATCGTCCCAAACACTACGGTGTACACTACGATCAGAAACGCAAGAGCTGGGTCATCAACGCGGGGAGTATGCACAACTTACCCGTTGATCAACCCAAAGAGATCGCACTGCGGGTACGCACCGCTGATGGTGAAATGATTCCCGCCGGTGTGACCAAAGTGGATATCATGCACTCCCATCTGAATGGCTTAGACCACTTGGATAAAAAAGACACCTACCTAGCAATTATCGACAAAATCCCCGTTCGGAAACTGAAAATTGCCTTTGCGCCAGGAAGTGAAAAGCGAGGCATGGCGTTGGTGAAACAAGCGGCGGCGGATTTAGCTTCTCCTTACTTTGAGCTACACGAAAAAGCGAGTGAGGCAGACTTTTGGGTGCGCGCCACCGACGAGACTCTACGACTAACTTTACCGTCGGACGAGCACCCCGTTTTCCGCCGCTTGGAAGGCTACACCCAAGATATGGCCAACGTCTTTGTGGGGGATACTCAGGACGTAGCGTACTGGCACTACGTACGGACGATCCAAAACCCACGTACGACGCTCTCCGATCAGGACTTCAAGATTGAGTTGTCTAAAATTGACCAACCCGGTGAATATCTCAAAGACGATCTTTGCCCTGCGACCCTGATCGAAGACTGGCGTGGCGAGAATATCTTCAACTACGACTACGACGAAAATGCGCCCGAAGGACAGCGCTGGTTACAACCGGCCTTCCGCTTGCAGGTGACCAATACCAGTAGCCGACCGCTCTACGTGAGTGCCGTAGTCATGTTGTCGAATTATTTAATTTCTAATAAGTTTTTACCCAAAATCAAGCTACCGGCGGGCGAGTCGGTGCATCTTCGTGAATTAGTCGGAGCAGCCACCTACAAAACGATTCCACTCGTTGTCTACGACGAGTTCTTGAGTCACGGCGTAAATGAGTTGACGGAGCACATTAAGTTATTCGTCAGTACGCAAGAAATCGACACGGATTCTTTTAACCAGGATGCGTTGGAGATGGACACGAAAAAGCCTGAACCACGAGAACGCTTTGGTCGGGACAACTCCGCTTATCCACCGCAGCACGATTGGTGTACCCGCGACATTGCGCTGACCGTCGTACGCCCTACGCGTGAAGTACTCCTGCAAGCGGAGGAAGCGCGCGCCGTTGGCAACGAGTTGACCATCAAATTGCCCAAAGGCACTAGCGCGAAAGCGATGCTCAATAGCCGCAAAGCTACTAACCGCAGTTTAGCGGTAGCGGGCCAGGCTATGCCGGAACTTCCCAGCGGCTGGATGGCCCACGATCTCGGGCAGGGCTTTAGCCAACAGGCTCCCGTTAATCTACTGGAACTGTATGACTTCCAAGGCGCGGAGCACATCACCGCCGACAATCCGCTCCAAGTCCAACTCAATAATGGAGTAGGGGAGGACGAGCTAGTGGTACCCGTCGCCTTCGATGAGGAAAGTGGGTTGTACTATCCCGTGGGTTTGATGAACGAAGACGGCAGTATCCGTATTGATACCCTACCGCCGGAATCCGCCGTAGGAACGCGTAGTTTGGGGGGTAGTATTAAAATATTCTTCCAGAAGACCATCGGGA
>JBCDIR010000196.1:0-5800 GCA_038748735.1 Bacteroidota bacterium
AGGGCAACAACCCAGGCAGGAAGTTTGGCAATTTCGGGATTGGCCAGTACCATGATGTCACGGTTGACCGTGAGTTCGTTACCCTTCCAGCCTTGAGGAGTGGCCGTACTAGCCACGAAGGCTTCGTTGGCGTCGTTGTAGTACTGAATTTTACCGTCACCGTTCTTGTCTTCAAACTGCAGGAGACCAGTTTCTTCCCACTTGCTGAACCACTCAGGGACCTCCGCGTAGGTAGAATCGCTAACGGTAGTGATGAGGTTGGTACGAGCGAAAGCCGCAATGGCCGGGGCCGTAGTGTACAACAACGCGATAAAGATCAACGCCCAACCCGCCGATTTGCGGGCGTCGGCCACTTTGGGTACAGTGAAGAAACGGACAATTACGTGGGGCAAGCCCGCCGTGCCCAGCATCAGCGCCGCCGTAACGAAAAAGAGGTTAACCTTGCCTGCGTGGGAGGTGGTATATTCCTTAAAACCTAGATCGGTTGATAACAGGTCCAGTTTGTCCAGTAGATAGGTGCCATCCGCCAACTTACCACCCAAGCCGAGTTGCGGAATGGGATTGTCCACCATGATGAGTGAAATGAAAATCGCGGGGACCAAATAGGCAAAAATGAGAACGCAGTACTGCGCCACTTGCGTGTAAGTGATTCCTTTCATACCCCCCAGTACCGCGTAGAAAAATACGATACCGATACCGATCATGATACCCGTATTGAATTCGACCTCCAGGAAGCGGGAGAAGGCCACGCCCACTCCTTTCATTTGGCCCACTACGTAGGTAAAGGACACGAAGAGCGCACAAATAGCCGCCACTTGTCGAGCCGTTTTGGAGTAATAGCGTTCGCCGATGAAGTCGGGAACGGTGAACTTACCGAATTTTCGGAGGTAGGGTGCCAGCAGTAGGGCCAGCAGTACGTAGCCGCCCGTCCAGCCGAGGAGGTATTGCGCACCTTGGTAGCCCATAAAGCTGATGAGGCCCGCCATGGAAAGGAAAGAAGCTGCTGACATCCAGTCGGCTGCCGTGGCCATACCGTTGAGGATGGGGGGGACACCGCCGCCCGCTACGTAAAATTCAGCCGTAGAACCCGCGCGGGCCCAAATCGCCACCCCAATGTAGATCGCAAAGGTGATGCCGACAATGATTAGTGTCCATAATTGAACGTCCATGATAGGATTGATTTTTTACTCGGTTTGGTGGTGCTGCTGCGGAGGGCAATTGGCCTATGCGATGCGTAGTGGCTGCTGCGATAGCGGCAGGCCCGCAGGGCTGAGCGAATAGCGAACCTCGGAGCGTAGCGGCCCGCAGGGCAGGCCCCAAAACAATCACCGAAAACCGGATTGATTTTCAAAAAAGTAGGTAGGATGATCCGTTATTCCTCGTGTACGTCGTACTCGCGGTCGAGCTTGTTCATTTGACGAACGTAGATGAAGATAAGGAGGATGAAGACGTAGATGGAACCCTGTTGGGCGAACCAAAAGCCGAGCTTGTAGCCCCCCAAGCGAACGCCGTTAAGCGCATCCGCAAAGAGGATACCACAGCCGTAAGAGACGAGGAACCATACCGCCAGGAGAATACCCAGCAGGCGGACGTTTTTCTTCCAATACTCTTGCAAGTTTTTTGTTGACATGGTGGATTTGTTTTCGTTTTACAATGAAGAAAGTATCCTCTTGCTTAGAGGAAGACGTGTAACTGTAGCCGCAGCTGCGTGAGCGCATCCTCTTGCGTAGGAATGGCTGCCTCACGAATATCGCCCATGATAGAATGATATTCCAGGGTGACCTTGGCATGGTGACCGTTGATAAAATAATTCATACCAATATCTAAGGTGTTTACGGGCTCGTCGTAGCCATCGTAATTACCCGTAGCAAAAGCTGCATAGGGCATAATCTTTGCTGACTTTACGAAATAGCCAAATTGACCGTACAGGCTCGTACCCGTACCCGCCCAGCGACTGACGTAGTTTTCTTGGTAGTTGTAGCTGGAAAAGGAGGCGTAGGCGTTGATGGCGTTACCGACACCACCAACTGGCGTATCGAGAAAGGCATCGACGGCAAAGTGACCGACGTTACCGTGCTCATTCGTTTCGGTATTGTACATACCGTTGGGGTGCGCAAAGAAGCCTGCGCCGATACCGAACACCTTCTTTTTACCGAGGTAAGTACCGACGGCATACGGCAGTTTGGTCGATTCTTTGTCCCAAAAATTGTAGCGGAAGTAGCCCTCAATAATAGCATTCCCAGTGGGGTCGCTATCGTCGTTGAGGTTGCTAACGCCAGTGTACGTCCAGCCCGCCGTTTTGAGGCCCCGATCAGCACCACCGCTGAGCGTATTGCGTATGGGGGAGTTGAGGGCCACGCGGTAGTCGAATTTGCCAATTGCGCCCTTCGCGTAGACCCCCAGATGGCGGGCAAATTGATCGCTTACCCCTAACGAATGCCAAGCGGTAAAAGGACGAGATTGATCCAAAGTCATGAAGTTGAGCGTACTTTGGTTGGCCAAGCGGGTCATGCCTTTCCAGTAGTGTAGGCCCGCACCGACGTAGAGGTTTTCGTTTAGCATCACTTCTCCCCAGGCACCGTGTAGGAATAGCTGTGGCGAATCGCCATTATTGCCCAAGCTGGTCATGTTACCCGGCGTCAGACCGTTGAGACCAAAGTGCGTTAGGATGAGAAACTTAGGTGAAATTTGCGCAAAAGCCAGTACCCGACTGCGGCGAATACTGGGCGTGATTTGTAGTTTGCTGTCGTCTTGGCTGAGGTTGCTGGTCGTTGCCCACAGCTGGTGCCACATAATGAAGCGGAGGTATTTACTCCCGCTCTCGTTCAGTTTCAGCGTCAGTGGCTTATAGCTGTGGTCCACTTCACTTTGCGCCTGTCCAGGCGTGACCTGCAGCATGATCAAACCGATCACTAGGCCAAGTAGATGTAGTGTTTTTCGTCTCATAAATGATTCGTTTAAAAAGGTGGTATAAAATTGCTCGCGGCTCAATTTGATTGCAATGTATATAAACATCTATATATTTAGATAGTTTTTTGTAAACTTTTTTCAGATTAAACCAAAATATATACTTTAAACGGAGGTTTGAGATAGCTTAAATTTGGAATCTGGGTCGGCGACCAATTATTTGCTGGAATCAGGAGGAGAGATGTTCCGCGGTATTTCGAGTACGCCACGGACAACGGGTGTGCTGGCTATCTTGCCATTGCTGACCCTGTTACTACTGCACTTCCCGTAGAAATGGGCCGAGCAGCCTTGCTAAAGAATTAAAGACAAATTTACGCTAACAGATTACGCAGCGTACCGATAATGGTGTAGAATTCCTTGTTGGTGAGGGCGTAGTAGGAGTTTTTTCCCTTGCGGGTGGCTTCAACGACGCCTTTCCCTTTGAGAATGCGCAAATGGTGAGAGGCTACGGCCTGTTCGATGGCGAGTGCCTCGTGAATTTCGGTTACCGTTGAGGCACCTTGGTGGTAGAGTAAGCTGATGATCTCAATACGCGCGGGATGCGCTACGGCGCGTAGCGTTTCGGTGGAGTTTTCCAGAAATTTGAGGTCATGGCTCGTTTTCATAGACAAGCATCTATATAAGTAGATGCAAAGATAGCAACTCTTTGGGGGATACGGTTAAGGGGTTGAAAATAATTGGTCTATATTTCGGCTGGCAGCGTTCGGGGTAACCTTTGGGAAGGACGACCCTAGCTTTCTGTCGTTGCGGTGGCTTCTTCTTCCCCCTCGGCTTGCTCCTCATTGCCATAGGCCGTTTGGACGACTTGCGCATCTAGCCCCTGTTCGCGTAGCCATTTGCTAAATACTTCTGTGTAACCATGGGTAACGAAGACGCGCTCGGCCCCCGTGGCGGTGATGGCCTCGTTCAAGCCCGGCCAATCAGCATGATCACTCAGGACGAAACCCCTGTCCACGGAGCGTCGCCGTCGGGGACCCCGCAAGCGCATCCAACCCGACACGTAACCTAAAGAAGCGGGGCTAAATTTGCGCAACCAGGGCGAACCCAACGCCGAAGGGACCGCGACGACCATTTGCCCAACGTATTCCTTTTTGTTGATCGTTGGCGTAACGCGAATGGTGTCCGGCAGCTCCACTTGCTGCTGTCGCATGACCTCATTAGTGTTTTCTACGGCACCGTGAGTATAGATACGACCGATACTGGGGTCCAAGCCGCGTAGCACCCGTTGGGCTTTGCCCAGTGCGTAAACGAAGAGTACGGAAGTTTTGCCCAGTGCCTGGTTCTGTCGCCACCAGTCATTGATTTCTGCGTGTATCTCGGCTTGTGGTTCCCAACGGTAGATGGGTAAACCGAAGGTGGATTCTGTGATGAACGTATGGCATTTGACGGGTTCGAAAGCCTCAGCTAGGCCATCGTCTTCCAGTTTGTAGTCTCCAGAAGTGACCCATACTTCTCCCTTGTATTCGATCCGAATTTGGGCCGAACCCAAGATATGCCCCGCCGGATGAAAGGAAAAACGCACCCCGTTGATGGTACGCGTTTCGCCGTAAGCGATGGTTTCCAAATTAATCTTGCCGAGTCGGTAGCGGATGACGGGTGCCGCTGTTTTCGTACACAGATAATACTGGTGGCCCCATTTAGAATGGTCGCTATGGCCGTGCGTGATGAGTGCCCGTGGAACGGGTTTCCAGGGGTCAATGTAGACATCCGCAGGTGGGCAGTAAAGCCCCCGATCCGTAAATTCTAGCAACATGCGTCGTAATCGTTTTACTCCTTATTGAGACCGTTTGGATAGAGTTTCAGGAATGAGTTGGAACTCACGATTTTTTGGGTCCGTTTTTTAGTGAAGTAATTTGAGATAGGGGAACCTCGAACAAATTCGAGCTAAAAAAGGGACTCAGATTAAAAAATCGCTATCCCTGGCTCACGCTAGTGACCAGGCCAATAGATACGCCTTATTAACGGCAATAAGTGGCCTTGGTTCTGTTAGCGCCCAAATTCCCCAGCGTAACTTACGTTGACTTCCGTACGAATTATTTACCTTCGGTTTTGCTAGAAAATAGCGCATTGGGTAGTGCGTCGCCCCCCACGGCAGAGCATACTACCAAAACCAATTTGCATAAAAAAACGAATACAGATGGATTTATCTGCAATGATGAGCGGTATCCAAGAAAAAGCGCAAAGCGCTGGTGCCCTAGGCAAAACACTCAAAATAGACTTCGGCGAAAAGCAAGTCTACATCGACGGTACGGGTGAGACCAATACCGTTACGGAATCTAACGAAGAGGCGGATTGTACGATCTACGTTACGCCCGAGAATTTCATGGCACTCGTCAAAGGGGATCTCAACCCCATGATGGCAGTTATGTCCGGAAAGGTCAAAATTAAAGGAGACATGGGCGTAGCCATGAAACTGCAATCTTTGATTTAAATTACTAATACGGCACCGCGAATTTCTAACCCCATGAATTTCGTGGTGTCCACACTTTTTTCGATCAGCAACAATAAATTCCTGTAAACATCTTTACGCCAAACGCACCACAAACGGTGTCGTTAAGCGGACTAGCGGCGGGTAGGTGTTATTTAAAAAGCAAGGGGAACAGCACGGCAAGTAATGGAGCGTTTGGTGGTTCTGAAGTAGACAATGTATATCTCGGCTATTAGCGAATGTCGACATCTCGGATGCTACAATTTTTCTTCTACTTCCTGAATGTCCGCTTCGTCTACCTCGCCGAACCATTTGGTCAGGCGCATACGGGCTTTTTCACGTACATCCTGATTGATGTAGGCCGCCACGGTGACTAAGCCGAAAGCCAGGATACCTAGATCATCC
>JBCDIR010000197.1:0-5780 GCA_038748735.1 Bacteroidota bacterium
ATTTACTCTTCGATTTTGAGATTTCCAACTATAAAACGCTTCTCTCCCACGCCCGGGGTTCCTTTGAGACGGATCTGAATAATATTGCGCTGAATTTTCCTAAAATTTTGGGTTTACCCAAGTACCAAGAACTGCAAAACGATCCCAACATTTGGAATTTGGCCCTCATTTATTCGCTGGCGGACTTGGCTTACAAAGAGCATCCCGTAGAAGACTTACTGCTGTACGCCTGCCAATCACTGGACCAACGCTACGACCAACTGGATGCCGCCATTAGCCAGCGGCTGGTACAGCGCTTGGCGCAAACTACACCATCTACCAATGGTAAACTAACGCTAAGCAGCGAGGCGATAGCCACCGAGCAACTTACTTTCCAGCTCCTCCAACGGGCTGACTCCCTGTACCATTCCATCAACCAGATGACGTATACCCTGGATAATCTGGTAACCCGAAAAATTGTCCCTCCCGCTTTTCAAGCCTACATCGACTCCTGTGATGCCGTATTTGCAGCCACCTACCCTGGGAATGAAAACTACGGTAAGATGGAAGCCGAGCAGCTTTACCAGGGGGAAGGTCAATATTTGGGCCTATTTGGATACAGATACGCTGATAACGGGATATTCGGACAACCGCTGCTTGAACCTTCGCAGCGAGGTCTTGCTACCGAACCCTCGCTGGCTGCCAGCTTCTTTGGACTTTCTCCATTGACTGATTATTACACGCCACGCATCAGTTCCTTCTTACGAGGCACACCCAATTACGACCTACTATTGTCCGGCGTAGACCGCACCGCCGATAATTACCGCAAGTATTTCCAAACCCCCGATAACACGCCCGCTACGACCTACTGTCAGCGAGGCGTACAGTACATCAGGGACGTACAGCGATTGGAGCTGATTCCTTATTTAGAAAAAGGTGTGAACAACTTAGCTCGCTTCCGCGATCAAGCTCATTACCTTCAGGAGAAGTTTCTCCTTAATATCGAACCCAACCGAACGCAACTACAGGAAGCCCAACAGCTCGTTGACCAAGCCGACGAGTTGCTCAGCGCTATCCGTACCGAGCAAACGTTCTGGACCACGGTCTACGGCTCTTACGACCAGCAGGAAACCTTTGGTTTTGACTTTTTAAGAGACATGCTAACCGACGGACATTACGGCGACTTAAAGCTTAGCACTAGTGAAGTAATGCTTCGGCCCAGCGAAGAACGTACCGATGATCTATTTCTAACGCTACACCAAAAATACAACAATGGTCGTCTTCCGTATAAAGACAAAGGCGTTTTGCAAGGTACTATAGATACGGTTTACACCTTACTAGAGGAGCACCTGGCCCGCTTGTACAATCAACAAGCCGTGCCTTTTAACGCAGCGATAGTAGACTTAAAAGTAGCGGGAGAAGAGATCAACCACGAACGTTCCCTAGCCTTAAAAGCCTGGATCTACACCCGTGATAGTGTCAAATTTCAGCAGCAGAAGATACAAGAACAATACGAAATCCAAACGGGCTACCGGGCCATGATGGACGGCCCCTATGATCCTTCTATTCCGGACTCGGAACGGCAAAGACTGTGGCAGGCCACTGTAGAACAATTCGCGCAAGACCCCGTTTTTCAGGCACTCCAGCAGCAAGATGAGCCCTTATATAACGTTTATGATTCGATTTATGCGCACTATGACCTGCTGGGAAAGGCAGCCTACGAAAAATTGGCGGCTGCCATCGAAGCAGCAGGGCAAACTGCCAATTCGTCTGTCCAACCATCGGCACGGCCAGCTGTCATTGCCCCCTTACGCAACTTGGCGCTGGAACGCTACCGGGCCAGTATACTGCCGGCCCAAGACCCCAAAGTGGGCGTACTAGCCGAAGTATACGCTCCGATTGACAAGTCTTTAGCAGACATTGATCGTCAGTTTACAGAGGTCGTAGTCCTCCAAGAAACGCTGACGGTACAGCTACAGCAACAAGTGGACCTGGCCGCCTCCAAACTACTAGAAGCACAGCGCAACGCCAAGAACTTGCGCGTCGGCATGGAAATGGCCCTGCAAACGCTGGCCGCCTTTCGCGTCCCGGACACGCCGCTTGATTCCATGTTCGTGACCGATACGACGGTGATGAAAATTGCGCTACAGCCCCGCTCGGGCATCACCCAAACCTACGACACCCTGCGCATCAACCGCCGCTACGTCGACGATCACCTGCTAGAAATACCGGGTAGCCGCTGGCTCACCGAAGCCGAGTTTTTGGAACTGCGCAACCATCCCACGCAGTGGAATATCTTTTTGGGACTGTTGTACCAACGATTGAGAACGATTGAAAATGCCCCCGACTTCTCGACGCAGGGCGTAGCACTTTTGGCCATGAAGGTATTTGATTTGGTGTACCAAACGGACCAGCATTTCCAGGCCATCCGTCTCAAAAAAGCCCTGGGCAATAAGCTGGACTTCAAAGACTTCTATCCTTTCATTAAGTCAAGTGTGGACCTGTTCAACACCGCCATCACGACGCCGACAGTGGGGGAAAGCCAACTGGTCGTTGCCGAACAATTCCAGGGTCTCCAGCGCGTTTCCGAAATATCAGATGAAGCACTTTCCCTCTACGAAAACATGTATATCAAGGATTACGGCAACGCTATTCGTAACGCCATGTCGCTGCTTTCGATCTTTACCAATAGTAATTACGATCCCTACGGTGCCACTTACGTTAACAACGGGCTGAACATTGAACTATCCAAAAAGCAACAGCGCCTCACCGACAAGCAGGAGCGCGGCGAATACCGTACGGCCCAACGTGCCATCAACGCGGTACTCACCTACGGTACCTTCATGGCTGACATGATTGAGGCAGAGACTTCCGAACAGGTGAAAACCATCCTACAATCCGCTACGCTACCGCCGGGTAGTTCGCGCATCAAGCGGGAGGTGACGAGTAACTTTACCGTTAATTCTTACCTCGGCGCAGCCGGTGCCTACGACCAGATTCGCGACCCGCTACCGGGCTTGGAGCAAGGCGCTTTGGGCGCTTCGCTATCGGTACCGATTGGGTTTACGTACAGCTTTAGCCCGGATAAGATTTTCAAACAGGGCGGCTCGTTCAGCATCCACGTACCCATCTTCGATCTGGGGGCGATTACGGCTTTTCGGGCTAATCCGTCGGACGAGAACTATACCCTAGAGCAACTGCCAGATTTCAGTTGGCGCAATCTACTCTCACCGGGGGCATTTTTTGTTTGGAATATCAAAAACTCGCCTTTTTCCCTCGGGGCCGGAGGACAAATCGGACCACAGTTACGCGAAATCACCGACCTCAACACCAACGCTACGACGACCATTAACTCGACGCGCTTTCCGATGATTTTCTTCAGTGTGGATGTGCCGTTTTTCAACTTACATACGGGACCTAAAAAAATTGTAACGGAATGATGGCAACTTTTTTGGTGAAAAATGTACTACTTTGGTCAGTATAAAAATCACGAGTTCCATTTAGCATGTTCAACCGTCGTAATATTTTCAAAGCGTTAGCGCTGGGTACTATTTCGCTACCCGTTTTGCTACGCAGTATGCTGGGAGAATCCAAAGCACAGGCTCCCAATGACACGTCAATCGCGCGGAGTGGCCCCGTACTCGAATGGAAAATGACGACAACCTGGCCGCCCAATTTTCCCGTCCTGGACGAAGCCTGTAAGCTCTACGCCCGACTCGTTGAGCAACTCTCCGGTGGACGTGTGAAGATCAAAGTGTTTGCGGGTGGCGAACTCGCTCCTCCGCTAAAAGCCTTTGAGACCGTACAACGCGGCGCGGCGGAAGTCGGCTGCGGAGCAGGCTACTACTGGGCCGGCACGGCTCCCGCCGCACAATTTTTTGCGAGTATTCCTTTTGGGTTGAATTCTAGTCAGCACACGGCCTGGGTGGTCAGTGGTGGTGGAATGGAACTGTGGCGCGAGTTGTACGCACAGTTTAACTTGGTACCCTTCTTAGGCGGTTCTACGGGCGTGCAAATGGGCGGCTGGTTCAACCGCGAGATCAACAGTATGGCCGATATTCAGGGGTTGAAAATGCGGATTCCGGGTATTGGCGGTAGCGTCTTCAGCAAGGCGGGAGGATCACAAGTATTGATGCCGGGTTCCGAATTGTACACCAGCTTGGAACGCGGCGTGATTGACGCCACGGAATGGCTCGGTCCGTACCACGATACGCTAATGGGCTTTCACGAAATTGCGGACTACTACTACACCCCCGGCTGGCACGAACCCGGTACGGCCCTGGAGTTTTTCGTTAACAAAGAAAAATACGATCAACTTTCGCCCGACCTGCAGGGCATCTTCGAAGCGGCTTCAGCCCAAGTCCACCTGTGGTGCTGGATGGAGATGGAAAAACGCAATGCCGAAGCACTCCAAACCCTGGTCGAAGAAGGCATTCAATTGCGACAATTTCCAACGGAGGTCCTCGACGAATTTCGGCGTTTAACGGCCATTGCTCTGGCAGAACTATCCGCCAAGGACGCCTTCTCCCGACGCGTGTACGACTCCCTACGGGATTTCCAAACCAAAGCCGTACGCTACGCCGCCATCACCGAAAAGCGTTTCTATAACGATTTGCAACGGGAAAGTTGAGGTGGTCGTACGAATACCGTAGTTAGTAGCGCACAAAGCATTAACCGATAAATGAGTAGCAAATACTAAGCCAGCCACGTCAAAATAGTTGGATACCAGATAATTAGGAGTAATACCAACAGTTGGATGAGTATGAACGGAATGATTCCTCGGTACAACTGTTCGGTAGTGACTTCGGGCGGTGCCACGCCTTTTAAATAAAAAAGCGAGAAACCGAAAGGTGGGGTCAAAAAGGAGGTTTGCAAATTCAGCGCAATCAGTATGCCCAACCAGATGAGATCGACGCCCATCGCCGCAAAAATCGGCGCTACAACGGGTACGATAATGAAGATGATTTCGATAAAGTCAATAAAGAAACCCGCTACAAAAATCAGTAGCATCACCACCGCTAGAAAAGCATTTTCACTCAAATCTGACGCTTCAATCAGCTCGACGAGGTAAGCATCGCCCCCGAGTTCGCGGAAGACGAGCGAAAAAGTAGTGGCCCCCAGCAAAATGAGGAACACCATACTAGTCAGGTGCGTCGTTTCCGTAGTGACGGCCCGTAGCACGTCCAGCGTGAAGCGTCTTTCAAACAGTGTCAACAACATAGCCCCGACCGCGCCGACCGCCGCTGCCTCCGTTGGCGAGGCAATCCCCGCCAAAATAGAACCCAAAACCGCCACGATGAGCAGCAAAGGCAAGAAGAACGCCTTGAACAGCGTGCGCCAGTAGTTGGTAGCGCGGAAAGCGGCTACCTCTTTTGCAGGCATGGCCGGGGCAGCCTGGGGACGTAGTTGGGCGTAGACCAAGATATACAGTACGTACGCCCCCACCAGTAAGACGCCCGGCGTGAGGGCCGCCGCGAACAGCTTACCCACACTGACGTTGAGGACACTACCCAACAAAATGAGGACGATGGAGGGCGGAATGATTTGCCCTAGCGTGCCACTAGCCGCAATGGCTCCGGTGGCCAATTCGGTGCGGTACCCCCGCCGCAGCATAGTTGGCAAACTGATGAGTCCCATGGTGATGACCGTCGCGCCGACGATGCCCGTGCTAGCCGCCAACAGCGCGCCGACGATCACTACCGCCACCGCCAATCCGCCGGATAGCCGACCGAATAGCATCGCCATCGTTTCTAGTAAGCGTTCGGCCAAACCGGACTTTTCCAACATGATGCCCATGAAGA
>JBCDIR010000198.1:0-5768 GCA_038748735.1 Bacteroidota bacterium
ATAGACTTGTTCTGCTGGTCCTGAATGAGCGAAAGTGAAGCAAATTTTATTCTGAACAAGGCGAAAAACGTAGGCGATGCCTTAGCATCAGCGAGGCTTTTCAACGAAGTACAGGATAAAATGTTGCCAGTTGCAGCCATTTGAGGGCTTGCAAAACAAGTCTACTAAAAAGGGCTGCTTTCACGATTTTCTTGATCGTTGATATAAACCATTATTTTGCTGCGAGATTCGCTCAATTTTATTCGTAAACTACGCCTACCCAAGGTCCTTAATGCGCTGAAAGTCATCAGTAGCTACTACTGGAGCCGCTGGACCGGGCGACCACAGCAGTGGGGCCTGCCGTTTACCATCAATTTTGAACCTACGACGGCTTGCAATCTACGTTGCCCGGAATGTCCGAGTGGTCTGCGACAATTTTCTCGTCCGACGGGGAATTTGAAAGCTGATTTTTTCCGTTCTAGCATCGACGAACTGGCGAACCACCTGCTTTACCTCATCTTTTACTTTCAGGGCGAGCCCTACATCAATCCCGCTTTTCTGGATATGGTCAAATATGCGCAGGCGCGTAACATCTATACTATCACGTCGACGAATGGGCATTTTTTAAACGATACCAATGCGAAGCAAACCGTTACTTCTGGCCTGGACCGTCTCATCATTTCCGTAGACGGCACCACGCAGGAAACTTACGAGCAATACCGCAAGGCGGGCAAGCTCGAAGTCGTATTGCAAGGTATCCGGAACGTCGTAAAGTGGAAAAAAGCACTGCGATCTGCCAGTCCGCACATTGTGTTGCAATACTTGGTGGTTAAACCCAACGAACACCAAATTCCCGAGATTAAGCGCATGGCGAAGGAACTGGGCGTGGACGCCCTCGCGTTCAAGACGGCCCAAGTGTATGACTACGAGCACGGCAATCCACTTATTCCTACTGACGAACGCCACAGCCGCTACCGTCAGTTGCCCGATGGCCGCTACGAACCCAAGGCCAATTTACACAATCACTGCTGGAAACTTTGGCACGGAGCCGTTATCACTTGGGACGGACTCGTCGTTCCCTGTTGTTTTGACAAAGATGCACAACACCGCCTGGGCGACTTGAAGCGAAGCCGTTTTCAAGACGTTTGGTACGGTCCTGCTTACCAACAGTTTCGCCAACAGCTTTTCGGCGGGCGAGAGCAGATTGATATTTGCACCAATTGTACGGAAGGCTGTAAGGTGTGGATTGCGCCGGATTGACTGCTCGCTATTTGAAGGCTTCAAAACCGTATTCTAATCGGCATTCCACGCTGGAAGGCACGATTTCTCCTGGGAAAAAAATCACCTCTAGTTTGTAAACATTCTGTTCCAGTAAGTCCTTCACATTGCGGAGGCCCGGGGCAAAGTTAATGGTGGTGATATTCCGACGGTAGAGGTCATCAATGAAGAAAACCTCCTCACTCATAACACAGGGGTCAGTAGGATGCGCGGCGCAAATACGGATTTCCACTTGGTCTAAAAAGCCAAAGTCGAAGCCATTTTCGGAGACGAGCCGAGCATAGCGAGGTTGAATTCTGGTAACGTCCGTCTCGGCCGTGTTGGTGGCATCCCGGAAGTTGTCGTAGTTCGTGAGGATGTTATTCGCCACAAAAACGGGCTGCGGAATGACGTTTTGCCCCGCTTCGAGCGTGAACAATTGCGGGGGATAATCCATCACAAAAAGAGATTCCCCAAAATCTTCTCGACAACCGGTAAAAAGCAGAACGCTCAGTAGCGCAGCGGTAAGTATACGTGACATAAGAAACGGAATTTAAGCCTTTCTGTTTATGAAAACCAAGTGAGGTACCCTTTGTTTCCCTACCACTAAACGCTTTTTTCAATAAAAATAATATTTGGTGGGAATATCCTAACGCGAAAAGATTAACTTAGCTGAGTAGTTGAGCTGCGCAACGGGATATTGCCCCCTAAGCAGTATAAGCAAACAAGCCGAAAAACAAAATCAAGATGGGAGAACAGCGGGTAAGCCTGGTCAAAGACGAGCAGAGTATGCACCAGTTTATGCAGCACTTGCTAAAGGACGTTCGCGCCTTTGAATACATGTTAAATAACGACTGGTTTGAGAGCGACACGATCCGAATTGGTGCCGAACAAGAGATGTGCCTCGTTGATTTGGACACGTTTAAACCAGCGGGTATTGGACCGGAAGTACTCGAAAAACTCAGCAAATACCCCTGGGCGGATGGCGAATTAGCCCGCCATAACTTGGAGACGAACCTGACGCCACGCGTCTTCAAAGGGAAGTGTCTGAGCCAAATGGAAGCGGAAAATACCAAGCACCAGAAAATCATCCGCGCACAGGCCCGCAAAATGGGCGCCGAAGTAGTACTGACGGGTATTTTGCCCACCCTGCGCAAGTTTGATCTGGACATTGCCAATCTGACCCCGCGCCCCCGCTACCGCGCGTTAATGGAGGCCATCAATTCGCAACTGATCGGTAATGCCTACGAACTGCGGTTATCTGGCATTGACGAATTGTTAGTGAAGCACGATTCCCCCCTGCTGGAGGCTTGTAACACGAGTTTTCAGGTGCATCTACAAGTCACCCCCGCTGATTTTGTGAAGATGTATAACATCGCTCAAACCCTGGCCGCACCCGTGATGGCCATTGCGGCCAACTCCCCCGTAGTATTCGGCAAACGACTCTGGCACGAATCGCGGATTGCTCTTTTCCAGCAAGCACTTGACGTACGCACCACACACGACCACCTGCGGGAGCGCAGTCCACGCGTCAGCTTCGGTACGGGCTGGTTGGACAAATCGTTAATGGAAATTTACCGGGAGGATATTGCTCGTTTCCGGGTATTACTGGACACGGAAATCAGTGAGGACAGCATTGAGCAAATTCACAGCGGAAAAGTCCCCAAGCTAAAAGCGCTGCAAGTTCACAACTCTACGGTTTATCGCTGGAATCGTCCTTGCTACGGCATTAGCGACAATGGCAAACCCCACCTGCGTATCGAAAACCGGGTACTCCCAGCGGGGCCTACCATCGCTGATGAGATAGCCAATACCGCCTTCTGGTTAGGGGCTATGACCGGGATGGCGGAACAGTACGGCGACATCCGCGAGCACATTTCCTGGGAAGACGTGCGGGATAACTTTGGCAAGGCTGCGAAATTTAGCATCGATTCCAACTTCACGTGGTTCAACGATCGGAAAGTTAACGCCTGTGAACTGGTCCTACATGAGCTATTGCCCATTGCCCGGGCGGGACTGAAGAGCCGTAAAGTTCATAAGGATGATATTGACAAATACCTTGGTATCATTGAAGAACGCGCGAAGGCACACATGAACGGCGCACGCTGGCAATTGCGGGCTTACACTAAACTCAAAAAAGAATTCAACCGCGACGAATCGCTCAGCATACTCACCGCTTGTATTCTGAACCAACAAGACGAAGGAAAACCCGTTCATACCTGGAAAATGCCCAAACCCAACGACTTGAAGGAATATCGCCCCGGCAATTTGACGGTGGAAGAATTTATGGAAACCGACCTACTTACCGTACAAGAAGATGACCTGCTCGAAATGGTCGCCAACTTAATGGACTGGCGTCGAACGCGTTATACGCCCGTAGAAAACACCAAGGGCAAGCTCATCGGTCTAGTGACGGCGCGGCAGTTGCTCCAGTACTTCATCAACGGTAAAACGATTGACGGTCAACCCGCTACCGCCGTACGTGACCTGATGATTCGTCAACCGATTACCATCGGTGCAAAGGCTAATATTGTGGAAGCTATGCGCAAAATGCGCAAGCATAAAGTCGGCTCACTCCCCGTAGTAGCGGACGGTGAATTGATCGGTATTATTACCGAAATGGACTTTGTACGTATCTCCGGCCGCCTGATTGAGCGCCTTGCGGAGGTGGAGGAAGAGCTAGAAGAAGAAGAAAAAAAGAGTAGCGAATAGACCCGCGGCACTATTCTTCTTCCATGCTATCCCGCGCGTCTACCCCCGCCCGTGAATCGCTGACAAAGGACCACAAACGGTCTTTTAGCTCGACGATACCGTAACCCGTCACGGCGGAAATGAAAAGATGAGGGATGCCGTCCGGAATCTCCGGTTGAATCATTTGCGCTAACTCATCGTCAATGAGGTCGCGCTTAGTGATGGCCAGTAGACGCGGCTTGTCCAAGAGTTCGGGGTTGTACTGCTGCAATTCGTTGAGTAGAATCTTGTAAGTAGCCTCAATACTGTCGCTATCCGCAGGAATACAAAATAGCAGGGTGGCGTTGCGCTCAATGTGACGCAGGAAGCGGTGGCCAATACCTTTGCCCTTGTGCGCATCTTCGATAATTCCCGGAATATCGGCCATGGCGAAGGAGCGACCATCGCGGTATTGTACAATCCCCAAATTGGGCGTCAGCGTCGTAAAGGGATAGCTGCCGATTTCGGGCTTAGCTGCCGAAACGACCGAAAGTAGCGTTGATTTTCCAGCATTGGGAAACCCAACTAGGCCCACGTCGGCCAGGACTTTCAACTCTAATATTCGCCAAACCTCTTGTCCGTCCTCACCGGGTTGAGCATACTTAGGTGCGCGGTTGGTGGAGGACTTGAAGTGAGAATTACCTAGGCCACCCCGGCCACCCGGCACGAGAATGTACTCCTGATCGTGCTCCGTAATTTCGACGATTACTTCTCCTGTATCTGGATTTTTGGCGACGGTACCGAGTGGTACGTCCAGTATCACATCTTCGCCCTGTGCGCCGGAGCAGTGGTTGCCACTACCGTCCCCACCGCGGGTGGCTTTGATGTGTTTTTTGTATTTGAAAGCGAGCAAAGTCCACAGATTACGATTGCCCCGCAAAATAACGTGACCACCACGCCCACCGTCTCCGCCGTCGGGACCGCCGTTGGGGTTGCCCTTGCTACGGTAGAAGTGGGCAGACCCTTTTCCACCGTGGCCCGAAGTACACTGGATTTTTACGTAGTCAACAAAATTTTTACTCGCCATAAGGGAATCAAATTATAAGGCCGCTACCCGGCTTTGCAAGCGCTCGGCTATGGTCTCAATGGAACCAATACCATCAATTTTTGCGGACTTGTCCTGCGCTGCGTAGTAGTCAAAAACGGGACTGGTTTCCTTGCGGTAAACGGCAATGCGATTGCGGATGGTTCCCTCGTTAGCATCGTCGGAGCGACCACTGGTCTTACCGCGTTCTAGTAAACGAGAAACAATTTCGTCGTCGTTTACTTCTAACATCAACAACCCGGCCACCTCTGTATCCATTTCTTTGAGCAGTCCATCAAGCGCCTCCGCTTGGGCAATCGTACGCGGGAAACCGTCGAAGATGTAACCCGCTACGTCCGGATTAGCTTCCACTTTGTTGCGCAGCATGCCGATGGTCACACTATCCGGGACTAGCTCCCCTTTATCCATATAAGAGCGAGCCTCCTGCCCGAGGGGTGTATTGTTCCCCAACTCGTAGCGAAACAAGTCGCCCGTACTGATGTGCAAGAGATCAAACTTCTCCACCAAGAACTTTGCTTGCGTTCCTTTTCCAGAACCCGGAGGGCCAAATAAAATTAAATTCTTCATAGTAAACTAATGAATTGACAGTAGTGGTGGTCAGGGCAAAAGCAGGAGATTCTTTGGCGAATCTCGGCGGCAAACACTGATAATTTGGCAATTTTACCAATTCAGTTGATCGCTAGGCGAAGATACGGAAACCAGACTTAGTTTGAGTAAAACAAGAAGTCTACGACCTTCCCCTAGTCGAATAGGTGGA
>JBCDIR010000199.1:0-5748 GCA_038748735.1 Bacteroidota bacterium
AGGCTTTCTAACGAAGCGCAGAATAAAATTTGCCGATTGCAGCCATTTAAGGCTCTGGGTAAACAAGTCTATTCACCCTTCAGTTCCGTATAATATTGATAGTAATAAGGAATCGTTTCAATACCCTTGAAGTAATTGAAAACGCCGTAGTGTTCGTTCGGCGAGTGGATGGCATCACTGTCCAAACCGAAGCCCATGAGGACACTCTTTACGCCCAACACTGACTCGAAAAGCGCTACAATTGGAATACTACCACCTTCCCGTTTGGGAATGGGAGCCTTGCCAAAAGTAGCTTCCATCGCCTGGTGAGCCGCCTGGTATTCTGGCGTATCCGTAGGGGTAACGACGGGATGACCACCGTGGTGCGGCTTCACGACAACTTTGACCTCCGCCGGGGCGATGCTTTCAAAATGTTTTTGGAACAGCTCCGTAATCTTATCCGGGTCCTGGTGGGGAACCAGGCGCATACTCAACTTAGCGTACGCCTTGCTGGGGAGTACCGTTTTGGCACCTTCGCCCGTGTAGCCGCCCCAAATACCGTTTAGGTCGAGGGTCGGACGGATGCTGGTACGCTCCATCGTAGTATAACCCGCTTCGCCCCGCACTGCGGCGATGTCCAAGTCCTTTTTGTACTCCGTTAGATTGAAGGGCGCTTCGTCCATTTTATCCCGCTCCTGGGTGCTGAGTTCCTCTACATCGTCGTAGAAGCCGGGGACGGTGATGTGCTTGTCTTCGTCCATCAAGCCCGCAATCATTTCACAGAGAACGTTGATGGGGTTGCCCACCGCGCCGCCGTACACGCCCGAATGGAGGTCACGGTTGGGTCCGGTGACTTCTATTTCGACGTAGCTCAATCCCCGCAGACCCGTAGTGATACTGGGTACATCATTGGCAATGATGCTCGTATCCGAAATCAGGATGACGTCACAGGCGAGCATCTCCTGGTGTTCCTCCAGAAAATGCCCCAAGTTTTCGCTTCCCACTTCCTCTTCTCCTTCAATCATGAACTTGACGTTGCAGGGAACGTGGCCCGTTGCGACCATCGCCTCGAAGGCTTTGACGTGCATGAACATTTGCCCTTTATCGTCACAAGAACCACGGGCAAAAATAGCGCCTTCGGGATGCAGTTCCGTCTTTTTGATGACGGGTTCAAACGGTCCACTTTCCCACAGGTCTACTGGGTCTGGCGGTTGTACGTCGTAGTGACCGTAGACCATCACCGTTGGTAGGTGATCTCCCATTTTTTTCTCGCCAAAAACGATGGGGTGGCCGCCCGTTTCTACTACCTGTACCGTATCTGCCCCCGCCTTGCGTAGGTGGTTCGCTACTACGTCCGCCGTGCGCCGAACTTCATCGGCATAGGCAGGGTCAGCACTTACGCTCGGGATGCGTAGTAAGTCAAATAACTCGTCTAAAAAACGCTGACGATTATCGTTGAGGTAAGTTTGGATAGCTTGCATTGCAAAATAGTTAGCATCTTCGTAATAAAATTACGATAGAAAAATCAGAACGCTACGCCGAACGCGCAAGGAAGCGAGCTATTCGGGTGGCGTTATAACGGAAGAGTAGTAAATTTTTAGTACTGGCACCAGGGATTTACACCATCAAGCGAATCGGATCTTCCAAGATGCCTTTAAAATCATTCAAGAACTGCGCGCCGCTAGCGCCGTCCACTACGCGGTGGTCGCAGGACAAGGTCACCTTCATGCGATTGCCCAGTACAACGGCTCCGTCTTTCACGACGGCCTTTTGAATGATACCACCCACCGCCAGGATGCACGCATCCGGTGGATTGATGATGGCCGTGAATTCTTCGATACCAAACATGCCCAAGTTGGAAATCGTGAACGTATTACCGCTCATTTCCTGCGGTTGGAGCTTCTTGTCTTTGGCTTTACCCGCCAGCGTGCGTACTTCCGAATTGATCTGCGACAGCGACTTAATGTCAGCGTAACGCACCACGGGTACCAAGAGGCCATCGGGTACCGCTACGGCCACTCCGATGTTGATGTCTTTGTTAATACGGATGTGATCTTCCATCCACGAACTGTTGATCGCAGGGTGCAAACGCAAGGCCGCCGCTGCCGCTTTGATCACCAAATCGTTGAACGAAATTTTGGTTGGTGCTACCTCGTTGACGCGCTTGCGCAGGGCCATGGCGTTGTCCATATCAATCTCTACGGTGAGGTAGAAGTGCGGCGCGCCGAATTTGCTCTCACCCAAACGACGAGCAATAACTTTGCGCATTTGCGAGACGGGTACGTCTTCATAGTTGTCGGCCTCGCCCGTGTAAGCAAAAGGCGTAACGGCGGGCGCTTCCGGTGCTGCTGGCGTAGCGGGTGCGGTAGGCGCGGGTGCTGCGGGAGCAGGTGCTGGGGCCGGAGCCGCAGCGGGTTGAGCCATGGCGGCCTCTACGTCGCGCTTGATGATGCGGCCATTGTCGCCACTGCCGCTGAGGCTAGCTAGGTCGATGCCTGCTTCTTTGGCCATGCTGCGCGCCAGGGGAGAGGCTTTGACCCGCTTGTTGTCGCTGCTGCTGGTGGGGGCAGAACTTGCGGCGGGTGCCGCTGCGGGGGCTTCTTCTTTTTCTGGTTCTGGTTCGGTTACCTCGGCTGCTGCACCTTCACTACCACCGGGTCCGTCTGCGGCTTCGAGCGCGGCTTTCCAGTCCTCGCCTTCTTCGCCAATAACAGCGATGACGCCATCAATGGGTACCGTACCTTCTTTAACCGCAATGTGTAGTAAAACACCATCGTAGTAGCTGTCTAGTTCCATGGTGGCTTTGTCGGTTTCTACTTCGGCTAGGGTTTCGCCGGCCTCGACCGTTTCTCCTTCTTCTTTCAGCCATCCGATGAGGTTGCCCTCTTCCATCGTGTCGCTCATACGCGGCATACGAATGATTTCTGCCATAATTTAGCTATACTTTGATTTGCGGTTTAAAATGCAGATCGCAAAAATGCGATTTTTTGAGTAGAAATAGTAGTTCTAGTTAAGACAATTAGTTGGGAAATAGTTGGCAGCGAGAAAAGTTCGAATGTACCGCCACTATTTTTACGGAAGACTATTACATCAGGACACCATTGATGGCTTCGATTTTGGGCGGCAAGGCCGTTTCACCGAGCATTTCCCGCAGGTCGATTTCAATAATGCGGCAGAGGCTGTGCATCGGAATAGCATTGCCCAGTCCCTGGAAGAGGTTTTCTGATAGTACAGCTTACCAAACTCCATCACCTTACCAAACTCCATCACCTTACCAGCGCGAAGCGCACCTCACCACCTAAAAAAGGCTACACCGCAACCCCTTCCGGCAAAAACGGACTAGCGTCTCCGCCGCCACGAATGATCTCCCGTACGATAGTTGAGCTGATGTGAGAATACGCAGGTTGGCTAATCAAAAATAAGGTTTCGATCCCCTCGCCTACGATGTGATTGAGTTGAGAAATGGTTTTCTCGTAATCAAAATCTGAGGCGTTGCGTAAACCCCGTAGCAGGTAACGCGCACCGATTTGGGCGCAGTAGTGTGCCGTGAGACCCTCAAAGCTGTCTACCCGTACTTGCGGATGCGCAGCAAATACATTTTCCAGCATACTAATGCGTTGCTCCAAAGTGTACAAGTACTTCTTTTGGGAATTAACCCCAATGGCGACAACTATCTCGTCAAAGAGTGGTAGCGCGCGCAGCACTAGGTCAACGTGACCCTTAGTAATGGGATCAAAAGATCCGGGGAAGACAGCTATTTTGGACATATAGGATAGTCATTTTAGAGCAAACAAATGCAGTAAATTAATGCTAATTTAATGGTTTGATCGATAAATAGAAGTCGATGGCTTTTTTTAGGACTGCTTGACCGGGTGGTCTTCTAGATAGGATTTGGGTAAAGTAACGCGCACCATCGTGCCACTTCCCTGCGGGGCCTGAGCTATTTCTACTTGACCTTTTGACTCCGTTAGTAAAGCCACGCGCTGTGCCGTGAGCTGCATTCCTACGGCGGCTCGGTAAGCTGGTCGTTTAGTTTTGGGGCGCTCTTGGGTTTCGATGCCAGGTCCGTTATCAATAATGTGTATTTCGACCGTGTCCGCCGTTTTTAAGTCCAGTGTAATAGTGATCTGCCCTTCTCCCTTTTTTTGCGCCATGCCGTGTAGTACTGCATTTTCAACGTAAGGTTGGATCAATAATGGTGGAACAAACAGCCAATTGATTTCCAGCGCCGGGTCAATCACGATCTCGTAGTGAAAGCTGTGGTTAAAGCGCATCTGCTCCAAATCAAGATAGCTGCGCAGCAGGTGTAAATCGTCCTCTAGACTGATTTTTTCTTGGCGGGAAGCGGAGAGCGCGCGTCGGATGAGACTCGAAAACCGCGACAATAGGTTGATAGCCCGTTCCACATCTTCCCGGTTTCCCATCATGAAACCCTGAATAGCGTTGAGGCAGTTGAAGATGAAATGGGGATTCATCTGTGCTTGGTAGGCTTGGTGTTTGAGCTGGTTAACTTCCTCCTCGAGTTCTAATTGGCGCTGCCGCTTTTTCAATACATCTAAACGGCTCCAAATGATGAGCGCTACAATTGAAAAAATAGCTAAAAAAGCGAGCGCAATCACCCACGGATTCCGGTACCAAGGTGGCTGCACCCGAAATTGTACGGGAGCTGCGCTAACCCAGTCACCCGTCGGGGTGTTGCACTGAAAATCCAGTTGGTAGTATCCCGGTGAAACATCAATCAAGTTGACGGTTGATTCGGTGGTCGTCGTCCACTCATCGGTGGTGCTCAGCCGATAGCGATACAACTTATTCGGGTTGAACTCAAATTGGAGGGGGGCAAAGTGTAGTCGTAGACTATGGCGCCAGGGCAACGTCATGTTTTGGGTTGTCGGTAGTGACTTTCCGTTTAATGCGATACTCGAAAGTAGCGGCGTTTGGACCGTAGGTTTTGCATAACAAGCCACCGGGTACTGATAGATAGCCTGAGCAGCGGTAAGCCAAAGTGTGTCGTTGTGTAGGGTAAAGTTACTGAACTGTCCGTGGTTGGGCGTGGCACAATGTTGCTGAATAGCCAAGCTATCTCCTTGTATAAGTACACGAAACACGTGTTGGCGCGTGAGCAGGTAATAAACGTCATCTGACTGCTGATGTACTTGTAAAATACGTTCGTCTTCCGTTGGCAGATGTAGTGGAAAGTGTTGCCAGTCGTTTTCGGTTTGTTGTTGGTAAATACCGCTCAAAGCGGTAAATGCTACTACTTTGTCCGCTCTGGTGTCCAGGGAGATAATATCTTTATTTTGTAGGGGAGCTACGGCTGTAAATTTGAGTGAGTGATTGGTTTTGGTAATGGGGAAGGGGGGGTGTCGGTACAGTCCCGAGCGATTACTGAGCCAAATAGAACCATCCGCAGCAAGCAGTCCACATATGACTCGTTTTGTATCAGTTCCTACCCAGTGTTGGCCTACCCATTTTCCTTCTTCGGTCTGTTTTATTATGGCGAGATTAGAACTGTAGGTGACAGCAACAGCAAGTGATGGATCGTAATTATTCTTTAGGAAAAGTAATAAATTAGTGGACGAATTTTGACTAAAACGAGAATCGTGTACGTTCTTCCAGCGCTGATCTGACCATACTCTGCTTGGCGTATTGGTGAAAATCGTTTGATGAGTGCTGGAATATAAAAGCTGATGAAGCAAATTGGGAACATTCTAGCGTTTCAACCAGAAGAACAAACCTGGAAGGCACACCCTAGTCCAGTTTCCAATTTGC
>JBCDIR010000200.1:0-5737 GCA_038748735.1 Bacteroidota bacterium
GCTGCGGTGTCGTTCGCACTGCCAGCAGCGGAATTGGTTCAACTCTAGGTTATAGGTGACGACTACCAAGCCAGACACCAGCGGTAAGTCGATGAGGACGAGGTAGGGAGCCGAAAGGAGCGGCGATTGGTTGGGGTGACGCATCATCGGCATCTCGAAGAAAGCGTAGGTAAAGATGCGGGGCTGAAATTGGTGCTGCGCCAGTTGTATATTGAGCTGTTGGAGTTGTTGGAGTAGAATGGTTAGCGGACCGTAGGTTGCTTGCTGGAACATCCGGATGGGGAGCCATTCTTTGGACTGCATACTCCAAAATTCCATCTCGCCAAGTTGCAGCTTGTAGTCAAATAGTGGAATATCGGGGGAGACGTAGCCGGGGTAGTACCACGTAAACTCGGCCCGTTGCAGCCACTGCATTTCGAGGTACATGGTGTAATTGCCGAGGCTGTACTTGGCGTAGGCGGGGTTGTAAATGCCCGCTTTGCTGTAAGCACTTTTGGCCCCCAAGTCGAAGAAGCTAAAAGCGACCAACTCCTCTCCGTCAAAAATGGCGCATTCGTAGGTGTTGAAGCTGACCTTTCCTTGGTAATGGAGGTGAATACTGAGGTCAGGCGTGCTTTTATCCGGGTGTTGGGCTAAATACTGTCGGTTGACTTCACGCTTAGCTGGGTCGAGTTTAGCCGGACGAATGTGGTAGGTAAAGCGGTCCTGGTTACGGCGCAGGAGTTTGCGCTGGCGCTTGGTCCACTGGTGAGTAGTGAGGGCTAAGCGCGTCGGAATAACACTGTAAATTTCGCCGGCCTCAATCTGGATAAAATCCGCCACGTAGATCTGTTGCCCCAACGGTCGCCAACCCTTTGCGAGGTACGCATCTAGGTCCTGTGGGGAACACTGTTTGGGGGTAAGGATAGAGGCGGGCATACGTTTTATTCGAGCTAGCAAGGTACGGGTTTTGCACGGAAATCTTGGGTTACCAATCAAGTCATTTTGAAAACCTTAAGAAGGTCTCAAAGCTCATGCCAATGACTTGCGATAAAACGCATCACACCCGCAGTGGCCCGTAGCGCCCGTAGGACCCGTGAGGACTTGGAAGCCATGCTTAATGTACAACGCATTAGCGGCCGTCATCCGTGCGACGGTTTCAAGGTACATATAGGTGTAGCCTGCTTGGGTGGCTGCTTGGATGCAGTGTTGTAATAGTTGCTGACCCAGGCCGTGGCCGCGCAATTCGGGGAGAAAGTACATTTTTTGGAGTTCACACGTATCCGCCGTACCCCCCACTAGCGGCGAAAAGCCACCGCAGCCCAGCACCTCACCGTCGCGTTCGACGACGTAAAAAGCCGCCCGCTCCGTTGCGTAGGCCGTGTACATATCGTCGACCTCCGGATCTTCAATGGAGTAGCCTTCGCCTAAGCAGGCAAATTCGGTCATCACCGTACGGATAATCGTGGCTACTTTTTGAGTATCATCGGGCGTAATGAGCCGGATAGCAGTTGACATGAGCGATAGCGTTTTGGAAGGTGAAGATACGGCGCGAACTGCGTATCTTCGCAACATGGATACAAACAAAAAGCCAGTCATTGGCATCAGTCTGTCGGGTGGAGGTGCGCGCGGAATTGCTCACATTGGGGTCTTACAGGCGTTGGCCGAAGCAGAGATCGAGATAGATATTGTGGCCGGGGCCAGCGCGGGGTCCATCGTAGGCGCGATGTACGCCGCAGGACTCAGTCCGCAGCAGATGTTGGCTGCCATTAAGGAAAGTAATTTTCTGAAATTGGTCAAATTTGGTTTGCCCAATATGGGAATAACGAAGCTGGATTACCTCAGCGAACGACTCACCGGGGTCATTCCCAACGATAGCTTCGCTAGTCTGAAAAAACCGCTCTACGTTGCCATTACGAACGCTAATACCGGTAAGCTGGAAATCGTCAGCGATGGTCCGCTATATCAAGTATTAATGGCGTCGTGTTGTATCCCGCTGCTGTTTCAACCCATCGAAATCGCGGGGCAATTGTACATCGACGGGGGGATATTATCGAACTTACCCGTTACCCCCATCCGCGATAAGGCCGACTTCGTAATTGGGGTCAACGTAGTGCCGCAGCAAATCATTCCCTCCGATGAGCTGACGGGCTTTTTTACGCTTTCTTTCCGTGTCTTCGACCTCGGGATTTTATCCAACTCTCGCCCCGAATCCGCCCGCTGTGACCACCTGATCGAACCCGCTCGCCTGGGAGAATACGGCGTCATGCAGTTCCACAAGTACGAAGAGATTTACCAACTGGGCTACGATACGGCCCGCGCGCAAATACGCCGTATTCAGGCGGCCATTGACCGCAAAGCGGAGGTGATGTTGTGATTTGCGGTTTTGCTTGGTTTACACGGAGCGAAAGGAGGATCCCACGGAGCGCGCGGAGGATTTTGCAGCCTACCATGATCTCTTCTCCTCGGTGAGACGCTCTGCGTTCTTTGTGCTAACCAAGTGCTGCTTACTATTTTTACTTAGTTTACACCGAGCGAGAGGAGAAGCTTGCGTTAGCCTTCCCGAAAATAATCCTTTAACCGAAAGAAGCGTGGGGCATAATGTTCTCCCACTACCTCTGATTTCTGGATGCGCTCCAAATTAAACTCCCGATAGTCTTCGCGCAAACGGCACCAGGCGACCAAGCGCCAATCCGCGACTAGGGTGAGATAAATCGCCAGAGGTTCTATATCTCGTTCGCTGTACGCGCCTTTACCGTCAGCGTAGGTCAAACGCAGGACAGATCGAGTTTGGATCGCCTCTTGCAGCGTGTTCAAATGAGCAGATAGTGAAGAAGTAGACATATAGTATTGAAGCTTGTTACCAAAATTCGAAAGAATATGAAGAGGAAGCTATTACCTTTAGAGGAACGCTTCCATTTGTTTAAGCGTGCCGTAATAGAATCAGTTTTCGGGCTGATGGTCTCTGTCTTTGATATTGATCATACGCGTCACAGAAGCCCGCTAAACGCGATGGCTCACATGCTCGGCGCGCTAGCGGCCTACTCCTTCATGAATCAAAAACCAGGTGTTTTGATGCCGAAACTACTGGAATAACCCGAACCTCACGTTAATAGACTGCTTACCCACTGACGCTGCGGTTAGGATTTCAAACCCGCTGGGGTAGCTTTGTCTTCCTGTCCCGCAGCGTAAACTTGATCCTCCTACCGAATAGGAAGAACAAAATGCTCCCGCGAAGCAGTCTGCTAGCGGGGAGCATTAGGAACAGAGGGCGCGGAAGGTCAAACAGCCCTTCAAAGCGCTTTTCTCCGTGTCCTCAGTGAGTCCCTTCGTGCTCCGTGCTAACCACGTTCCAGTAGCGCCACGGTAACCTAGAATAGCGTTGGAAAAAACGCTGCCTCAGACATATACCTCCCCCCGCAAGTACGTCACCGCCTCGCCACTGAGCAGCACCCGATCTTCCGCTAAGGCTACCGCCAAAATCCCTTCTCGCTGGCTGATTTGGCGGGCGGTTAATTCTTTTTTACCCAAGTGCTTGCTCCAGTACGGCGTCATCAGCGTATGAGCAGAACCCGTTACAGGGTCTTCGTTAATACCATAAGCGGGATAAAAACAGCGGGACACAAAATCTACCGCGTCGCCCGGGGCGGAAACAATCACTCCTCGGTGAGGCAATTGGCTAATGGCCGTCAAATCGGGTTGCAGCTGGGCCACCGCCGCTTGGTCCTTGACGATGCACAAAAGGTCATCTTTCCCTTGGCGCAAAGCAGTGACTTCGGTACCAATAGCTTGCTGAATCGCTTTGTCTACTGGAACTTCCTGACCAAAATCAGCCGGAAAATTCATTTGGTAGCCGTCCCCTTTACGCGCTACGGTAAGCGTACCACTGAGGGTTTGAAAAGACAGTTCAGCTTGCGTCAAGCCCATTTCCTGGAGCAAAACGTGCGCCGTCGCCAGCGTTGCGTGACCACAAAGGCGAACTTCTTTATTCGGTGTAAACCAACGTAGCGGTATTTGTCCGTCCACTGCGGGTAGAAAGTAAACCGTTTCCGACAAATTATTCTCGCGCGCAATGGCCTGTAATTGTCCATCGGGCAACCAGGTCGCTAACGGAATAACCGCAGCAGGATTACCCCGCAGCACTTCGTGGTGAAAAGCATCAACTTGGTAAATACGTAAGGTCATAGTTGATTGAATTAAAACTAGTTGTTGTCGAATAGACCGTGACGCTATGGATCATAAGGTCAGCGTGCTTCTACTTTCTACGTACAGCGAGACGCAGACGAGCGAGTCCCTATACCCATCAGGGCAAGTAAGTCGCCAAGGCCCCCACCATCTGCTGTTGTAACTTTTCCGCACTAGCTCGGGCAGCCTCCGCAAAGTCTTCCCCATTACTGGCGTAGATAATACCGCGCGAAGAGTTGACCAACAGCCCGCAGTGGTCGTTCATCCCGTAGCGGGCTACTGCTTGCAAGTCGCCCCCTTGCGCACCGATGCCGGGTACGAGAAAGAAGTGATCGGGTGCTAATCGGCGTAGTTCACGGAACTTTTCGGGATGCGTGGCACCGCAGACGAACATGAGTTCGTCGGGTGTAGCCCAAGTTTGCGCTTGCTGCATGACCTTAGCGTACAGCGGCTGATCGTTTTCCTGCGGGGTGAACTGGAAATCGTTACTGCCTTTGTTGCTAGTGAGCGCCAACAGAATAACCCACTTTTCGGGAAAGCTAAGAAAAGGCTTGACCGAATCTTCGCCCATGTAGGGTGCCACTGTAATCGCGTCTGCGCTCAGCGTCTCGAAGAAGGTTTTGGCGTACATTCGGGAGGTATTGCCAATATCCCCACGTTTGGCATCGGCAATCTTAAGGTGATTATCGCCGATGTATTCCAGCGTTGCGTCAAGCACCTGCCAACCTTCGGGTCCCATTGCTTCGTAAAATGCCGTATTGGGCTTGTAAGCCACGCACAAATCACGCGTTGCATCAATGATCGCTTGGTTGAAACGATAAACTGCCGCAGGTCCGGTACCCAGGTGCGCAGGGATGCGGGCCAGATCGGGATCCAGACCGACGCAGAGGAAAGATTTTTTGGCCTTGACGGCGGCAAAAAGTGCTTGGCGGTTCATACTTCGTATTTACCCGCGAAGTTAAACATAAAAGCTAGTAGTCGTTATCCTTGTCGTGGTAAACCGAAACGGTGTGGAACCAACGATTTTTTAGTTCCTTTTTTAGTGAAGTAATGAGCTAGATGCTAATCGAGTTCATTACGAACTAAACAAGGGACCCAAAATAAAAATCGCCATTCCTAGCTCACGTTAGTGACTAGGTAATTATCAGGGCTTAGCCTAAGAAAGAACGTAATGTATTCCGATTATAAGACTTCCGCAAACGACGAATTGCCCGTTCCTTAATCTGTCGGACGCGTTCACGGGTAAGACCATAGAGTTCACCGATTTCTTCGAGTGTCAGCGCTTTGTAGCCATTCAAGCCATAGTAAGCCGATAGCACCTCCACCTCGCGTGGCGCCAGGATGGACAAGCCCTCTTGGACCTCTTTTTTGAGCGATTCTTCCATGAGCTGATTGTCCGGCAGACTATCTTCTCCCGAGGTGATAAAATCAAGCATAGTGGCACTACCCTCTTCGGAAGAAACGGGGGCATCCACACTCACGTGGCGGGTATTACCCTTTTTCATGTTCACGACGTCCTTGACGGCAATGTCGAGGAGTTCGGCTAGTTCTTCGTTGGTCGGTTCACGCTCAA